>JBKOUH010000118.1:0-3349 GCA_046723285.1 Pseudomonadota bacterium | reverse complement strand
CCCCTGGTGCGTTTCCACCGGCGCAGCGCCGGTCAATCCAATCGCGTTCCCGGCGCCAGCGCGAAGCCGCGCAGGAAGGCGTCGGCGGGCATCGGCGCCTTGCCGGCGCGCTGCAGTTCGACCAAGCGTAGCGCTCCTTCGCCGCAGGCGATGGTTGGCAGCGCATCGAGCACCGAGCCGGGCGTCGCGCCAGCAAGTGCCGGCGCCACACGCGCCCGCAGCACGCGAATGCGTTCGCCCTTGGCCGCGAACCAGGCGCCGGGCACGGGATGGAACGCGCGGATGCGGCGCTCGAGCAGCGGGGCGGGCGCGTGCCAATCGAGGCGCGCCTCTTCCTTGGCGATCTTCTTGGCGTAGCTGACGCCCTCGGCCGGCTGCGGCACGGGGATGAGCGATTCGTCGGCGAGCCCCGCGACCGCGCGCACGATGAGCTTGGCGCCGAGCGCCGCGAGCGCGTCGTGCAAGGTGCCGGCGGTCGTATCGGCCGCAATCGGGACGTTCTCCTTCAGCAACATCGGGCCGGTGTCGAGGCCCTCGTCCATCACCATGATCGTGATGCCGGTCTCGGCGTCCCCGGCCTCGATCGCGCGCTGGATCGGCGCGGCGCCGCGCCAGCGCGGCAGCAGCGAGGCGTGGATGTTGAGGCAGCCCTGCAACGGCGCATCGAGGATCGCCTTCGGTAGGATGAGGCCGTAAGCGGCGACAACCGCGAGATCGGCGCGCAGGTCGGCAAATTCCGTTTGCGCGGCCGCATCGCGCAGCGACTTCGGGCTGCGGACGGGGAGGCGGTGCGCCGCGGCCGCGCGCTGCACCGGCGAGGGCTGTTCTTTCTGCCCGCGCCCGGCGGGCCGCGGCGGTTGGGTGTAGACGGCGAGCACCTTGTGCCCGGCCGCGATCAGCGCCTCGAGCGCCGGTACCGAAAAGTCGGGCGTGCCCATGAAGACGAGGTTCATTGCGGGGGATTAGCAGAGCGCGTGTGCGTGTGCATCTCCCGCGCGGCGCCGGAGGCTCTCTGCCGGTCAGAGCGAATGCTGCGGCGACCCCTCGGGTTTCTCGTCTTTCTCGTCGCCGCGCTCGGCCGCTTTCTTCTCTTTCAGCAGCTTCCTGAGGATCATGTTGCGCTTCAGCGCCGAGAGATGGTCGATGAAGAGGATGCCGTCCAGGTGGTCGATCTCGTGCTGGAGGCAGGTGGCGAGCAGGCCTTCGGCTTCGACGAGGCGCTCGGCGCCGGTCTCGTCGAGGTAGCGCACCTTCACCGCGCGCGGGCGCGCTACCTCGGCGTAGTGCTCGGGCACCGAGAGGCAACCTTCCTCATAGGTGTTGTCGTCGTCGGAAACCCAGACGATCGCGGGATTGACGAGCTTCATCGGGTTCTTGGGCTCGCCCTCGCGCGCCACGTCGAGCACGAGCACGCGCTTGCCGACGCCGACCTGGGGCGCGGCGAGGCCGATGCCGGGCGCGGCGTACATCGTCTCGAGCATGTCGGCCATGAGCCGGCGCACACCGTCGTCGACTTTCTCGACCGGCTTCGCTTTCTTCTTGAGCCGCGGATCGGGCGCGGTCAGGATCGGCAGCAGGGCCATGGTACTCGCACTAGGGAATTCTCAATCTCGGTCAGGTAGTTAGTGTTCCCCTCGCGCCGGGTCAAGGAAGTGCGGCGCAAGACCACGAGCGATGACCGGCGCGGGCGCCAGTGCTATGCTTCCGCATCCGCCGTCCGCCATCGTCCGGCGGCGAAGAGGGGCAAAGGGGCTTTTCGCCATGCCTATCGACAATCCCGATCTTGTTCGCGCGCTCTACCTTGCCGGCGGGGTGCTATTGGTCGTGCTCGTCCTGTTTGTGTTCGTCATCCTGCGCCAGGAGCGGTCGCGCACCGAGCTCGCCACGCGCATTGCGCATCTCGGCGAAGGCGCCCAGGCGGCGCAGGGGATGATCGCGCAGCGCATGATCGACCAGGAGCGCGCGATCCAGGAGCAGCTCGACCGGATCTCGATGCGCGTCAGCCTGTCGGTCGACAACGCGGCCAACCAGACGAAGGAGACGCTGACCAGCCTGCGCGAGCGGCTGGCCGTGGTCGACGAGGCGCAGCGCAACATCACCGCGCTCTCGAGCCAGATGGTCGGCCTCCAAGACATTCTCGCCAATAAGCAGGCGCGCGGCGCCTTCGGCGAGATGCAGCTCCGCGACCTCGTCGAGGCGGTGCTGCCGCCCGACGCCTATGAATTCCAGGCCGCGATCGGCGAGGGCCTGCGCGCCGATTGCCTGATCCGTCTTCCCAATCCGCCGGGCCCGATCGCGATCGACGCCAAGTTCCCGCTCGAGTCCTATCAGCGCCTGACCGGCGCGCAGAGCGATGCCGAGCGCATCCAGGCCGCGCGCGATTTCTCGGCCGACGTGCTGAAGCATGTGCGCGCGATCGCGAGCAAATACATCGTGCCGGGCCAGACCGGCGACGCCGCGCTCATGTTCCTGCCGAGCGAGGCGATCTACGCCGAGCTGCACGCGCGCTACGCCAACGTCGTCGAGCAGAGCTTCCGCGAGCGCGTATTCATCGTCTCACCGACGACGCTCTGGGCGACGCTCAACACGATCCGCGCGATCTTCCGCGACGTCCGCATCCGCGAGCAGGCCGGCCTCTTGCAGAAAGAGCTCCACGTGCTCATGGAGGACATCGGCCGGCTCGACGAGCGCGTCGAAAAGCTCGCGATCCACTTCCGCCAGGCCAACAAGGACATCGAAGACATCCAGACCTCGGCCCGCAAGGTCACGCGCCGCGCCGAGCGCATTACGACGATGGATCTGGGCGAAGAGGAGCATGCGGCGCCGCTCGACGCCGCGCGCGGCACGCAAGCGCGCGCCTGGATCAAGGGCGGGAGCAATCCCCAAGCCGGCGAATAGGCCGGCATGCGCGGAATGCGCGGCCCGGGCTACTTCCAGCTATAGCTCATTATAAGCTAGCTTATTATATCAGCGCGCATGAAACATGACCCGAATATCAGCCTGGGCGCGCTGTTGAACGACCTCGCGCGCCTGATCCGCAAGAAATTCGATCAGCGGGCCAAGAACTTAGGCCTCACGCGCGCGCAATACTACCTGCTCGCGAAACTCTCGCGCCACGAGGGCATCAACCAGGTGGGGTTGGCCGATCTGCTTGAGGTGGAGCCAATCTCGCTCGCCCGCCTCGTCGACCGCATGGAGGCGGCCGGCTGGCTCCAGCGCCGGCCCGATCCCGCCGACCGGCGCGCGCGCCGCCTCTATCTCACGCCGAAATCGCGCCCGGTCATCGATCGGATCCGCGTCATCGCGGTCGGCATCTATGACGAGGCGCTCGCGGGCCTCGACCGTACGG
>JBKOUH010000344.1:0-8861 GCA_046723285.1 Pseudomonadota bacterium | reverse complement strand
GCAGGAACTCCTTCTCGGAGACGCCGAGCGCGCGGCACTGCGACCAGCGGTGCCGGACGAGCATGTCGCAGAGGCGGAAATCTGGAAATTCCTTGATGTTCTCGAACAGGATCGGGCGATGGCTCTGCGCGATGAGCGCCGGCACTTGGGCCATGCCGACCGGCTTCTTTATCACCGTGACGATGTCGCGGTTGGTGGCGAGCCAGCCGCGCAGATCCTTGTCGAGCTGGTTCTTCAGCACCGGCGCGGCGGCGGGGGCAATATCCGGCATCCAGGGGCTCCCGGATCGATTGCGAAGTAGCTTAGCTAATTTCCCGGCCGAGTCAAACACCTTCGCTTGGGCCGTAGGTTCCAGCGCGAATGCTGGGCGGTCCCGCGGCCGCGCATCGCACCCTCGGCGACCGACGCGGCGAAATCGGGGTCGACACGACCATGCGGGGCCGCGCGACCGGGAACAAGGCTCAAGGCGTCGGACGAATGTTCTGGTTCATGTGGAAAAAGTTGCTTGGATCGTATTTTGCCTTGAGTTCTTGCAGCCGACGGTAGTTGGGCCCATAGGCCGCGGCCGATGGATCGCCGGCTTCGTCGTCGCCCAGATAATTGACATAGCGGCCAGAGGAGACGAATGGCCCCATCGCCGCATACGTGTCGCGCGCCCAGGCCACGCATCGATTAGTATCGGCCTTGTCCATCCACTCGGACAACACGACAAGATTGTGGCCCTGCTTGCGGTGCGGAAAGGCGGTATCGCCGACCCCGACGCGGACGGCCGCGCCGTGAAAGTGCTCGATCAGCAGCTGGCCCATCGGCGTCGGGCATCGTGCGAAGCAATCGATCAGCCGGTCGATGGCCTCGTCGTCCAGCCGATCGAGGAAGCTCGACTTCCAGTAGTTGAGCGCACCCTTCGGATAGGCCGCGTCCAGCATGGAATTCAGCTGGCTGTACGGCATGGGGCCAATGGCATCGAGCGCGGGCGATCCGAATTGCTTGATCGGCTGCACCGCCGCAGCGCCCGCCTCGAGCGAGCCGCAGTGACAGACCACCATGGCCGCGAGCTTGGTGCCCGATCCGTCCGGCGCATGGATGAGGCCGCCGAAGACCATGAACTCGTCGGGCAGCCTTGCGGTGACGTCGCGGAAGAAACGCAGCACGTCCCGGGCGCGGTCGAAGGGGTGCGCCACGAGGCCGCCCGTGATCATGGGGCCGACCGGATGAGCCCGGTATTCGAAGGAGGTGACCACGCCGAAATTGCCGCCGCCGCCCCGCACCGCCCAGAACAAGTCCGCGTTTTCGTCCGCGCTCGCCCTGAGGACCTTGCCTTCGGCGGTGACGAGATCCACCGAGAGAAGGTTGTCGAGCGCGAGACCGTACTTGCCCATCAGCCAGCCGAGCCCCCCGCCGAGGGTGAGCCCCGCGATGCCGGTGGAGGAGACGACGCCGCCGGTGGTGGCCAAGCCGTAGAGCTGCGTCTCGCGGTTATACTCGGCCCAGGTGACGCCGCCCTGCGCCCGGGCGGTGCGGGCTTTGGCATCGACGTGAACGCCCTTCATCGGCGCGAGGTCGATCATCAGCCCGTCGTTGATGGTCGCGCGGCCGGCCACGTTGTGGCCGCCGCCCCGGACCGCGACCTCGAGCTTCAGTTTTCGAGCAAGCGCCACGGCGTCGACGACATCGGCCGTGCCGCGGCAGCGAGCGATCAATGCCGGGCGCTTGTCCACGAGGCCGTTATGGACTCTCCGCGCCTCATCGTAGCCGGCATCAGCCGGCTGGAGCAGTTGCCCGCCGAACGCGGGTGCCAATTCGGCGACGACTTGGGACAAAGACGGCATTGTTGTCACTCCTGAGGAACTTCGTTTCGATGCGAGACGCGGGCGCACCGGGGTCAAGCCCGGTGCGCCCGCGCCGTGAACGCGGTGCTCGCGGCGTCGATCAATCGACGACGGTCGCCAGGATCGTCGGCGCGCCGCCCGAGCTGATCGAGGCGGCGTGCGCCAGCGCTTCCTGCCCGCCCGGCGAGGCCGCGCAGGCCTTCAACGCCTCGATCGACGGAAACGAGACGTCGGAGACGAGATGGTACGGCGGCGATGCGGATGCCGGACCGACGACGCGGCACGTCTTGACGCCGGTGGCGCCCGCCTTGGCCAAGCGCGGGCCGGCGTAGGGCAGATGCTCGTCGCGATAACGGCGGTCGAAGTCGCCGGAGTTCTTGGGATGCGGATAGGCGATGAGAAGATGCGCAGTCATTGGAGTGTCCTCGCGGGTTGGTTTCGATGTTCGGCTTATAGAGGCGGCGCGGCCGGCGATGGGGTACGTAATCCGGACCCCGCGGGCGGGACGGCAGGGCGCACATCGGCAAATTGGTAGCGCTCGAACCATTCGGGGAACGCGCGCAGCAGAGCGCGCGGCCCTTCGATGACCAAGCCCGCGCGCTGCGCCTCGATGAACGTGGCGTCGCCGCGCCACCACGCCACCAGCGCCGCGAGCGGTCCGCGCACGCACACGGGCTCGGGAAAGCCGGGATTCTGCGCGCAGAGCGACGCCTCCGACGCCTTGAGCAGCATGTAACGCCGCTTGCGGCCGCGCAGTTCGAAGCGCACGATGATCGGCTGTTGCGGCAGCGCGGCGAGGCGCACGCGGCGGCGCATGTCGACGAGCACGGCCTCGAGATCGATGTCTTCGTCGGCCGCATGGCGCGGGAGCCAGCGCTGGCCCCAGGCGGCCAACGCGCCGACCAGGGCGACGAGCTCGCGCCCGGAATCGGTCAGGTCGTATTCGGGACCGTGCGGCTCCATCCGCCGCTCCACGGCGCCCAAATGAACGAGCGCTTGCAGCCGCTCCGACAGCATCGTGCGCGAGATGCGCGGAATCCCGCGCCTGATATCGTTGAAGCGCCGGCTGCCGCAGAGCAGCTCGCGCACCACGAGCAGCGTCCAGCGGCCGCCCAGCGCCTCGTGCGCCCGCGCCACCGCGCAGAACTGACCGTATCCCGACATGCCGCGAAACCTAGCAGCTCGGCCTCGCCGCATCCGGTGCGATTTCTGTACCGGATCGGGTCTCGAACCGAAACGGTTCAGTGGCGGCTGGTCGCGGCGGGCGCCGGGCAAAAGAATGGGGCGGGTTCGAAGACCCGCCCCTGCTCTTCGACGCCGATGCGAGGCGGCAGATTAGAGCCGGCTCGCCTCGGGGCACTCCTTCCAATAGGGATCGGTGCTATCCTTGACGGCGACGCCGACCGTCTTGATCCAGAGCTTGCCGTCGGCGTTCTTCACGACTTCGCGCTTGTAGAAATCCTGAATCGGGATGCCGTTGACGTTGTACTTGTAGGGCCCGCGCGCCGAGGGATAGGGCGTGTGGCGCATCGCCTTCATGAACGCCACGGGATCGGAGAACTTGCCGCCGGTGGCCTTGAGCGCCGCCGCGATCAGCCGCGGCCCGTCATAGGCCTGCTGCGCGTAGTGCGGCGGCATGCCGCCGAATTTCGCCACGTAGTCCTTGATGAACTTCTGGTTCACCTCGTTCTTGCTGTCGATGTCCCACTGATTGGTGTGGAACGTGCCGAGCGCGGCCTCGCCGATCACCGGCAACGAGATCCAGTCGACGGTGAACTGCGTGTAGAGCTTGATGTCCTTGGCGACGCCCGACGCCGCCCACTGCTTCAGGAACGAGATGCCCATGGCGCCGGGGCCGAAATAGAACACCGCCTGGGGCTTTTCGGCGCGGATGCGCGAAATGTCGGCCTGGTAGTCGGTCTCGCCCGGCTTGAACAGGGTTTGGCCGGCGACCTTGCCCTTGTAGGTCATCTGGAATCCGGTGACGACGTCCTTGCCGGCCTGATAGTTCGGCGCCATCGCCCAGACGGTCTTGATGTTGTCGGCGTTGAGCAGCGTGCCTGTGGCGGCCGCCGTCTGGTCGTTGTTCCACGAGGTCGAGATGAAGAGCGGCGTGCACTCCTTGCCCGCGAACTGCGACGCGCCCGCGACATTGCTCATCATTATGATCTTCTTCTCGAACATCGGCGCCCGCACCGCGAGCATGATGTTCGACCACTGCATGCCGGCGACCATGTGCACGTGGTCGACCGAGATGAACTTGTTGACGACGGTGAGGCCGGCGTCGGGCTTGAACTGATCGTCGCCGTAGAACATGTGCAGCGGCACGCCGGCGATCTTATCGCCGTCCTTCTTCCAGCCTTCGTGCTCGAGGCCGAGCTGCCAGCCCTGAACCATGTGCTTGCCGATGATCGCGGCGCCGCCGGTCATCGTCGCGAGATAGCCGATGCGCAGCTCTTCCTGCGCCGACGCCCCCGAAGCCAGCGCCACCGCGCACACGGCGCCCATAAGCGCGATCCGAAATTTCATGGCCGTCCTCCCATGGAAGATGCTCGCGCCTTGGGCGCGAGATTGATAGTTTTCGTAGCGAGAGGTTAGGCCCGGAGCCGACACCCGTCCAGGATCGCGCGGCCGACCGGCGCCCACAACGAGGGGACGATGCCCAAAGTTTCGATCGGCGACGCCGACATCTATTACGAGCGGCATGGGCAGGGTCCCACGCTGATGCTGGTGCCCGGCTTGAACGGCACCGGCGTCTCGTGGCGCAACCAAATTCCGGCGTTCGCCAAGCATTTCGACGTCGTCGTGCACGACCACCGCGGCTGCGGGCAAAGCTCGCCCTCAAAGATCAAATACAGCGTCGATCAGATGGCGTCCGACGCGTTGAAGCTCATGGACGCGCTCGGCATCGCGAAGGCGCACTATCTCGGCCACTCAACCGGCGGCGCCATGGGCCAGGTGCTCGCGATCGATCACCCCGACCGCGTCGACGGGCTCGTGCTCTCGGCGACCTGGGCGAAGTCCGACGCCTACTTCAAGCGGCTCTTCGCGGCGCGGAAGCGCGCGCTGCGCGACAGCGGCCCCGAGGCCTATATGAAGGCCAGCAATCTCGCGCTGCTGCCGCCCTGGTTCATCGCCGAGCGCACGGCCGAGGTCGACGCGATGGAGGCGATGGCGCTCAAGAATTTCGGGCTGCCCGAGATCTGGGAGAGCCGCATCGACGCGATCAGCGTGCACGACCGCCTCGGCCAGATCGGGACGATCCGCCACCGCACGCTCGTCCTTGTCGCCGAGGACGACATGGTGACGCCTCTCTATTTCGCGAAGCAGCTTGCCGCGAAAATTCCGAATGCCACCTTGAAGACGCTCAAGACCGGCGGCCACATGTGCATGATCACGGTGCCGGAGGACTACAATCGCCTCGTCGTCGATTGGCTGACGGCGATCGAGCACGTTTAATTGCGAGGAGACGCATCGCCATGAACGCCCCCATCGCGCCGCCGCAGAAAGGCGTGCATCTCGTGAGCGGGCCCGAGGACGGCCTTTCCTACTGGCAGCCGCTCCCCTCCACCGGCTACGCGACGGTGAAGCTCCATCCCGGCAACGCGCCGATCAATTATCTCTCGGCCGGCATTCAGGTGCTGGAGCCGGGTACGCATGTGCGCAACCACGCGCATCAGAGAAACGACGAACTGCTGTTCGTCTATGAGGGCACCGGCCGCGGCATCGTGGACGGAAAGACATATCCGCTCTCGTCTGGCAGCCTGATCGCGGTCGGCCGCTATGTCGAGCACATCGTGCACAACGACGGGCCGGGGCAGATGAAGATCTTCTGGGTCTTCGCCCCGCCCGGCTTGGAGGACTGGTTCGCCGCTATCGGCAAGCCGAGGAAACCCGGCGAGCCCATGCCCGCGCCGTTCGCCCGGCCCGAGGACGTGGCCGAAGTCCAGAAGCGCCTCAAATTCGTCGCCGCCAGCGATCTGAAGCAGGGATAAGGGGCGCAGCCCCCAGCCGTCATCCTGAGCGAAGCGAAGGATCTTGCACGCGCACGCGACGCATTGACCGGGATGGCACGAACTGCGCGCAACAAGCCGGCGGAAGCGAGATCCTTCGCTTCGCTCAGGATGACGCGGAACGAGACGACTCGGCGATGATGCCGTCAACGAGCCCCTCGAATTCGCCCCAAGGCGCGTTCATGAAGTTGTAGTTGCGCACGACGAACGAGGGGCCGACGTAGAATTTTTCGTACTGGTCGTGGCGCATCGCGAATTCGGAGCCCAACAGGTCCCAGGCGAGCTTGAAAAGCTTCAGGCGCTCGCCTGCGCTTTGCTCGAGCGTGGACCAGTAAT
The DNA here is from genome assembly GCA_046723285.1 of Pseudomonadota bacterium. Classification (GTDB taxonomy): domain Bacteria; phylum Pseudomonadota; class Alphaproteobacteria; order Bin65; family Bin65; genus SBBV01. The sequence continues at coordinate 2,683 of JBKOUH010000344.1, read as the reverse complement.
TCTCGAAGATCTTCGATAGCTCGGGATCGTCGAGCACCGAGGAGTCGGCCGGCATCTGGAACGCGCCGCCGCCCATCAAAGTGCGGATCATGTCGCAGATGGGCGCGTGGTTCTCGAGCGCGTAGTTCACCGCCGCGTACATGTAGCGGCGGTTCACGTGGACGTGGCCCGACTCCATCCGCTCCATGCCTTGATGCTGGCCCTCGATCATGCCGGCGTAGCAGGCCTCCATCGCGGCGAGGCGCCCCAGCGTCTCGCGCACGGCCGGGATCGCGTGCGCGCCGTTGGATTTCGTGATCTTGCTCGCGAGCCCGACGAGCAGGCGCAGCTTCGCCCAGAAGCGCACGTTCGATTGGTGATTGCTCATGAAGTGCGCGGGCGTGCGGATATAGATGTTGCGCGAGAGATCGGGGTCGTCGTGCACGAACACGCGCTCCCACGGCACCTTCACGTCCTCGAACACGACCATCGAATCGGTCTCGTCGAAGACCGAGGAGAGCGGCCCGTCGGCGCGGCTCTTGGCGCCCGTCGAGAGCGGCTTCCGCGCCCAGAGCGTGAGCCCCGGCGTCGCGATCGGCACGGCGCAGGTGACCGATTCCTTCACCTGCGAGGGCGCCAGCGGCAGGATGTTGCCGATGATGACCTCGTCGGCGAAGACGGCGCCGGTCGCCAGCATCTTCATGCCGTTCAGGGTGACGCCGGAATCGTCTTCCTTCGTCACGCGCAAGGTGGGCGGCTGGCGGTCCTTGCTCTCGTAGAGCTCGGGGCTGCGCGCCCCCTGCGGCGGCAGGATCGCGTAGGCGAGGAAGAGATCTTCGCGCCGAAAGCGCTTGTAGTAGTTGACGACGTGCGCTGAGAATTTCTGGTTGCGCGACGCGCGGCCGCTATCGAACACATCGGGCTTCATCGCGAGGCCGGTGAAGCTGCTGGCGACGTGATCGGGCGAGCGGCCCAGGAGCCCGTGGCTGAAATCGGCGATGGCGCGGTGGCAGGCGGTGCGCCGGATCAAGTCGTCGCGCGACTTCGGCATCAGGAAGTAGAGGCTGTAACGCTCGCCCTCCTCCTCGAACGACATGATCTCGCACTTCGCGGGATCGGCCTTGAGATCGTACATCGCCGCGTACATGCGCGCGGCGTTGGCGAAGGCGGGATGACGCGTGACGTCGCCGACGCGCTCGCTGCCGATCAGCACCCGCCGCCCGTCGCGGATGCGCTCCAGATACTCCTTGCCGGTGCGAAGCATCGCCGTCCCTCGGCCTGAGCCGTCATCCCGACCGGAGGGCGGCGCCCTTCGCGCCGCCCGAAGTGGAGGGATCGTGCGGCGCAAACGGTGTCGTGGCCAGCTGCCCCGCGATCCCTCGACTGCGCGGCGCAATAAACGCGCCGCTCCGCTCGGGATGACGTGATGGAATAAAGGCTACTGCCGCTTGTCGGCCGGACATTTCTCCCAATAGGCGTCCTTGTAATTGGCGAAGATCACGCCGCGGGTCACGATATCGGGCTTGCCGTCGCTGCCTTTGATCACTTCCTGCTTGTAGAAGTTTTGAATCGGCATGCCGTTGACGTTGTAGCTGTAGGGCCCGCGCACGGAGTCGTATTTCACCTTCCGCATCGCCTTCATGATGTCGAGCGAATCCTTGAACTGGCCCTTCATCGCCAGCATCGTCGCCGCGAGGATGCGCACGCCGTCATAGCCCTGCGCCGCGTAGTTCGACGGCTTCTGGCCGTACTTGGCGACGTAGTCCTTGACGAAGCGTTCGTTGGCCGGATTCTTGATGTCGGTGTTCCAGTGGAGGGCGTGGAAGCTGCCGACCGCCGCATCGCCGATGCCGGGCAGCGTCAGCCAGTCCACCGTGTTGCTGGTGTAGACCTTGATCTCCTTGCCGGCGCCCGACGCGGCCCATTGCTTGAAGAAGGCCACGCCCATGCCGCCGGGCGCGAAGATGAACAGCGCCTGCGGCTTCAGCGCGCGCACCTTCGAGATGTCGGCCTGGAAATCGCTTTCGCCGAGCTTGAAGTAGTTGGTGCCGACGACCTTGGCGCCTTTCAACGTGCGCATCAGGCCGCTGATCTGGTCTTTGCCCGCCTGATAGTTCGGTGCCATGAGATAGATCGACTGGATCTTCTCATCGGTGATCATCTTGCCGAGCGCCTCGGTGAACTGCTCGTTGTTGAACGAGGTCGAGACGACATAGGGGCTGCAGAGCTCGCCGGCCATCGGCGAGGCGCCGGCGTTGGTGATGAGCAGGCCGGTCTTGCTCTCGACGATCGGCTTCTGCGCCGCCATCAGCACGTTCGACCACATGAAGCCGGCGATGACGTGAACCTTGTCCTGCTGAATCATGCGCTCGACCTCGCGCAGGCCCACGTCGGGCTTCCACTGGTCGTCGCCATAGACGATCTTGGTCGCCACACCGCCGAGCTTGTCGCCGTCCTTCTTCCAGCCCTCGTGCTCGAGCGCGAGCTTCCAGGCGTTCGTCTGCTCGACGCCGGGTCCGGCGCCGGCACCCGACATGGTGTTGATGTAGCCGATACGCAATTCCTGCGCCCCGGCCAAGCCCGGCACGAGCAACGCCGCCGCCGCGATGGGCAGCCAAATCTTCCGCATGATGTCCTCCCTCGAGAATGCGCCCGGTAGAATGCTGACGAATCGCGGCCGGTCAATGCCGTGCGGGGCCTGGGC
>JBKOUH010000230.1:0-3927 GCA_046723285.1 Pseudomonadota bacterium | reverse complement strand
CCTACGCGCCGGGCTCGGCGTCGCTGCCCGAGGGCAGCGGCCGCGTCATCGTGCGCGCGGCCGAGTTCCAGCGCCGCCTCGGCGGCACGATCGTCGTCGTCGGCCACGCCGCCAAGTCCGAGGGCGACGATGCCGCGCGCCGCGCGCTCGCGCAGCAGCGCGCGACCAACATCGCCAACGGCCTTCTCAACCTCGGCGTGCAGCGCGACCAGATCCGCGCCGGCGCCGGCGCCGGCGATGCCGCGCGCGTCGATATCGCGCTCACGCCGAAGCGCTGACACGCTCCGTTTGAACCCCGCCTATTGCCTGCCATGTCCAGCGAATTCTATCGCCTGAAGCGCCTGCCGCCTTACCTCTTCGCCGAAGTGAACGGCATGAAGGCCAAGGCACGCGCCGCCGGCGAAGACATCATCGATCTCGGCATGGGCAATCCCGACAGCGCCACGCCGCGCCACATCGTCGATAAGATGATCGAGGCGGTGCAGAACCCGAAGACGCACCGCTATTCGTCGTCGCGCGGCATTCCGGGCCTGCGCCGCGCCATCGCCGCCTACTACAAGCGGCGCTTCGGCGTGACCATCGATCCCGAGAAAGAGGCGGTGGTGACGCTCGGCTCCAAGGAGGGCCTCGTCAATCTCGCCCAGGCCATCACCGAGCCCGGCGACGTGATCCTGGTGCCGAGCCCGACCTATCCGATCCACACCTACGCCTTCATGATCGCCGGCGCCGCGATCCGGCAACTGCCGTTCACGCCCGAGCACAGCGAGGCCGATCTCCTGGCGGCGCTGGAGCGCGCGGTGCGCCATTCGGTGCCGAAGCCGCTGGCGCTCGTGCTGTGCTTCCCGGCCAATCCCACCGCGCGCACCTGCGGGCTGGATTTCTATCGCCAGATCGTTGAGTTCGCGAAGCGGCACGGCATCTACGTGATTTCCGATCTTGCCTATTCGGAGCTTTACTTCGACGGAATCGCGCCGCCCTCGATCCTCGAAGTGCCGGGCGCCAAGGACATCGCGATCGAGATCCAATCCTTCAGCAAGACCTATTCGATGGCCGGCTGGCGCATGGGCTACGCGGTCGGCAATCCGAAGCTCATCGGCGCGCTCGCGCATGTGAAGTCCTACGTCGATTACGGCGCCTTCACGCCGATCCAGGTGGCGGCGACGGCGGCCCTGAACGGCCCGCAGGACTGCGTCGACGAGCTGCGCCGCATGTACAAGGAACGCCGCGATGTGCTGGTGAAGGGCCTCGAGGCGGCGGGCTGGGAAGTGCCGAGCCCCAACGCCTCGATGTTCGCCTGGGCGCCGCTGCCGGCGGCGTTCCGCCATTTGGGCTCGAACGAATTCGCGAAGCTGCTGCTGAAGGAAGCCAAAGTCGCCGTCTCGCCCGGCATCGGCTTCGGCGAATACGGCGAAGGCTATGTGCGCGTCGCCATGGTCGAGAACGTGCACCGCATCCGCCAGGCGGTGCGCAACATCAAGGCCTTCTTCACCGCCTCCGGCGTCAATACGGTCCAACGCTTGCCGTCCAGGAAGCGGGCCGCTTCATCGTGAGCGAACCTCTGAAAATCGCCGTAGCCGGCCTCGGGACCGTCGGGGCCGGCGTGGTGAAGCTTCTCGCGAAGCAGGCGGCGCTGCTCGAGGCGCGCTCGGGCCGGAGGCTCGTCGTCACCGCCGTATCGGCGCGCGACCGCCACAAGAAGCGCGACATCGATATCGCGAAGCTCGCCTGGTACGACGACCCGGTCGAAATGGCGAAGAGCGCCGATGCCGAGGTCGTCGTCGAGCTGATCGGCGGCGCCAACGGGCCGGCCAAGGCGCTGACCGAGGCGGCCTTCGCCAAGAAGCGCCACGTCGTCACCGCCAACAAGGCGATGCTCGCGCATCATGGCGCGGCACTCGCCGCCGCCGCCGAACGCGCCGGCGTGATGCTGGGCTACGAAGCCGCGGTCGCCGGCGGAATTCCGATCGTCAAGGCTTTGCGCGAGGGCCTCGCCGGCAACACGATCGAGCGCATCTACGGAATCTTGAACGGCACCTGCAACTACATCCTCACGGTGATGCGCGAGAGCGGCAGGAGCTTCGCCGACGTGCTCGCCGACGCGCAGAAGAAGGGCTACGCGGAGGCCGATCCGAGCCTCGACGTCGACGGCATCGACACCGCGCACAAGCTCGCGGTGCTGGCGAGCCTCGCCTTCGGCACGGCGGTGGATTTCGAGGCGGTCGCCGTCGCCGGCATCCGCAACGTCGCGCCGATGGATTTGGAATACGCGGCCGAGCTCGGCTTCCGCATCAAGCTGCTCGCGATCGGGCGGCGCACCGCGCGCGGCATCGAGCAGCGCGTGCATCCCTGCATGATCCCGGCCGATACGCTGCTGGCGCGCGTCGACGGCGTCTTCAACGCGGTGATGGTCGACGGCGATTTCGCCGGCAACACGGTCTATGTCGGGCGCGGGGCGGGGGAGACGCCGACGGCGTCGGCTGTGGCCGCCGATCTCGTCGATCTCGCGCGCGGCGCGCGCACCGCCACCTTCGGCGTGCCGTCGGCCAAGCTCGCCAAGCTGGTCGTTTCGCCCATGGCGGAGCACCGCGGGCGCTATTACATTCGCCTGATGGTGCGCGACCAGCCCGGCGTCATCGCCGACGTGTCGGCGGCGTTGCGCGACGAGCAGGTTTCGCTCGAATCGATGCTGCAGCGCGGCCGCTCGCAGACCAAGGCGGTGCCGGTCGTGCTCACCACGCACGAGACGATGGAGGCCGCGATGTTGCGGGCGCTCGATCGCATCGGCAGCCTCGAATCGGTGATCGAGCCGCCCTGCATGATCCGCATCGAGGAACTCTGAGGGGACGTGATGCCGGAAACGATCTATCTCGACCGCAACCTCGCGCTGGAGGTCGTGCGTGTGACCGAGGCGGCGGCGCTCGCGGCCTCGCGCATGATGGGCCGCGGCGACGAGAAGGCGGCGGATCAGGCCGCGGTCGACGCGATGCGCCAGGCGCTCAACAGCCTCTTCATCGACGGCCGCGTCGTCATCGGCGAGGGCGAGCGCGACGAGGCGCCGATGCTGTTCATCGGCGAGAAGGTGGGCCGCGGCGGGCCGAAGGTCGATATCGCGCTCGACCCGCTCGAAGGGACGACGATCACCGCCAAGGGCATGGAGAACGCGCTCGCCGTGGTGGCGATGGCCGAGCACGGCGGGTTCCTACACGCGCCCGACGTTTACATGGACAAGATCGCGGTCGGCGGCGATCTCCCCGACGATCTCATCGACATCACCGCGGCGCCCGCGCACAATCTGCGCGACCTCGCGCGCGCCAAGCAGATCGAGGTCTCGGATCTCGTCGCCTGCATCCTCGACCGGCCGCGCCATGCCGAGCTCATCGCCAAAGTGCGCGAGGCCGGCGCGCGCATCAAGCTCATCTCCGACGGCGACATCTCGGGCGTGATCGCGACTTCAATGGCCGCGAGCGGCGTCGACATCTACTTGGGCAGCGGGGGCGCGCCCGAGGGCGTGCTGGCGGCGGCAGCGCTGCGCTGCATCGGCGGCCAGATGCAGGGCAAGCTGATCTTCCGCAACGACGACGAGAAGCAGCGCGCGGCCAAGTGGGGCATCAAGGACCTCGACCGCGTCTACAGCATGCTCGACCTCGCCAAGGGCGACGTGATGTTCGCGGCAACCGGCGTCACCGACGGCTCGATGTTGCGCGGCGTGCGCCGCTCCCGTGACGCCGCGACGACGCATTCGATCGTCATGCGCTCCAAGACCGGCACGGTCCGCGTGATCGAGGCTTCGCACAATTTCGCCATGAAGCCTTTCCACGATCAGGCGTGATGCCTGACGATTCGGCTGAGGCGTTCCTCGGGGTAGGCCAGTCCGTCGGCGGCAAGCGCTGGACCCTGCGCGCGGGCGACGAGCGCGCGGCCCTGCAG
>JBKOUH010000081.1:0-6771 GCA_046723285.1 Pseudomonadota bacterium | reverse complement strand
GAGATAGGCGACGCCGGCGGAGAGCATCGCCAGCGCGATCGGCAGGCGCAGCAGCGAAGCGCCGACGAAGACGCCGATGAGGATGAGAAACGCCGTGCTCATCGCGGCAGGTTCACACCCAGCGCTCCCAATCGCGGCGCGCGAGCTGGCCGCCGCGCCAAACCAATCGCGCGCCGATCACGGCGAGGAAGAGCGGGAAGCAGGCGTAAACATAGTCGAGGCGGAGGCGCAGCGTCGGCGTCACTTCGCGCGTGAGGAAGGCGACGTAGCCGTAGGTGGCGGGGAGGGCGGCCAAGAGCAGCGCGCCGAAGCCCGCCGCCGCTAGGAACGCCATCAGCCTTCGGCCGCCGCGCGGCGCGGCCTCGTAGACAATGTCGAAGGTCACATGCTCGCCGAGCTTGACGACGAACGCCGCCGCCCAGAACGTGCTCCACAGCAACAGCACGACGCAGAACTCGTCGGACCAGGTGAGCGGCCGGCCGGCGTAGCGCATGACCACGCCCGCGATGAAGGTCGCGAACATGGCGGCGAAGAGCGCGACGCCGACCGCCTCCGCGCCCTTCCCGAGTGCCCGCGCCGCGCCGTTCACTTGGTGTCGAGCACGCGCTGCATCAGCGCCTTGTCCCACGCCTTCGTGTGCTCGGACGCGGCGTAGATCTTGTCGGCGTTGTCGCGGAACGGCTTCAGGTCGATCGCATCGACGCGCAGGCCCATGCCCTTGATGCGCTCGACGACCTTCTTCTCGTCGTCGAGCCGCGCCTCGTCGTTCCACTTCGAGGCCGCGACCGCCGCTTCCTTCACCGCTTTCTTCTGTGCGTCGTTGAGCTTGTCCCAGACCGGCTTGGCGATCGCGTAAAACACCGGCTGCACCATATGCGCGGTCAGTATCACCTGCTTCGTCACCTCGTGGAACTTGGCCGCGTTCATGATCGTGAGCGGATTCTCCTGGCCGTCGATCGAGCCGGTTTGGAGCGCCAAGTAGACCTCGGGCATGCCGAGCACCGTCGAATTCGTGCCGAGCGTTTCGCCGACGAGCAGCCAATCGGGTCCGCCCGCCGGCATGCGCAGCTTCACGCCCTTGAGATCGGCCGGTCCCTTCACGTCCTTGACCGTGCGCAGGTTCACGTGGCGCGTGCCAAGGTAAGTGGTCGAAAGGATCACGATGCCCATCTTGTCGGCGACGCGCTTGGCATATTCGGCGCCGATCGGGCCCTCGAACGTCTTCGCCATGTGCGCGTAGTCGCGGAAGAGATAGGCGCGCGCGAAGAAGCCCAGCTCGGGCACCTGCTGCGCCACCTCGAAGGTCTGCATCGTGCTCATCTCGAGATTTCCGCGCTGGATCGCGGGCACCTCGGCGCCCTGGCGCACGAGCTTGCCGCCGGGATAGAGCTGGATGTCGAACTGGCCGGGCGCGGCCTTGTCGACCATCTCCTTGAACCGCTCCATCGACTTCGAGAGGAAGTCGGGCGGCGGCGCCGCCGACGAGAAGCGGATCACGATCTTGGTCTCCGCGTCCGCGGGCACTGCGGCGAGCACGCCGAGCGCCAGCGCCGCGAAGGCGATGTGGCGAAGCCTGAATGCGATCATGGCGGTCCTCCTCCTCGAAATTTTGCCGGTCATGCCGGCGGCATGATTTCCACGGAAAGCGTGCCGATGCCTTCGATCGTGGCGTCGATCTTGTCGCCGACCTTCAGGAACGTGCCCTTGGGCGCGCCGACGCCGGCCGGCGTGCCGGTCAGCACCACGTCGCCGGGGTCGAGCGTCATGATGCGCGAGAGCTTGGCGATCTGCTCGGCGATCGAGAAGATCATGCCCGAGGTGCGCGCGTTCTGCTTGGTTTCGCCGTTCACCTTCAGCAGCAGCGGCAGATCCTGCGGGTCCTTCAAGAAGGCGGCGGGCACGACGACCGGGCCCATCGGGCAGCACGTGTCGTTGGCCTTGCCGGCGACCCAATCGAGCTTGAAGAAGGATTCGGGCACGCGGTTGAGATCGCGCGCCGAGACATCGATCGCGACGGTGTAGGCGCCGATCGCGGCCAATGCGTCTTTCTCGGAGACGGCGCGCGCGGTCCGGCCGATGACCGCGGCCAGCTCGATCTCCCAATCGAGGCACTTGGTGTCGAGCGGCATGCGCACGGTCTTGCCCGGACCGACGACGGCGTTCTTGGGCGGCTTGAAGAAGAAGAACAGGCGCTGCGCTTCCTTCCGCGTGTCGGGCACGCCCATCTCGGCGATGTGGTCGTAATAGTTGGCGCCGGCGCAGAGCACCTTGCCGGGGTAGCGCAGCGGCGCCAGCAGTTTGGCGCCGGCGCGCGGCCGCGCGAGATCGGCGGCGGCCAAAGGCGCCTTCTCGGCCAACGCCGCAAGCGCCGTAAAGCTCTTCTCCCAATCCGAGAAGCATCCGGCGACATCGCCGGCGAGGCCGCGCACGCCCGCTCGCGCCGCGCCGGCGGCCAGCGGATAGAGCTTGCCTCCGGCCTCGATGCAGGCCTCGGGCTTGCCGTCGATCTCCGCCGTCGCCAACGCAAACGCCACGCGCGCCTCCTCCATCCCCGCGGGCGAGGCTAGCGGGCACGACCGGACCGAGTCAACGGAATTTCCAAAATAACGGCATATTGGATTTTCGCCGAAGTTTGCGGTATGAAACGCCATGCCCGCATACCCCAAGAGATTTCGATGAAGCGCGCGTTGGCCGCGTCTCCATTGCGCGATTCGGCTGGCGATAGCGGCCCGCGCACCGTGGCCGAGGCGGTCCACGATCGGCTGCGCGCCGATCTCATGGCCGGCCGCTACGGTCCGGGCGAGGCGCTGCGCCTCGAGCCGCTGATGGCGCGCTACGGCTGCGGCATCAGCCCGCTGCGCGAGGCATTGAACCGGCTCTCCGCCGAGCGCCTGGTGCGCGCGGTCGGCCAGCGCGGCTTCCAGGCGGCGCCGATGTCGCTCGCCGAGATGTGGGACGTGGTGCACCTTCGCCAGAAGCTCGAAGGCGAGGCGCTGGCGGACGCGATCGGCGCCGGCGACGCGCGCTGGGAAAGCGAGATCCTCGCCGCGTTCCACCGCCTCGCCAAGGCGCCGCCGCAGGTGCGGTCGCCCGGCCGCGACCGCGCCGACCCGGATTCCTGGGAGCGCAGCCACCGCGATTTCCACGCCGCTCTCATCGCCGCCTGTCCCTCGGCGTGGCTGCTGCATTTCATCGGCATTCTCTACGGCCACACCGAGCGCTATCGGCGCATCCGTTTCGAGCGCACCATGCCGAAGAAGCTCTTGCGCGACGTCGAGGCCGAGCATCGAGAATTGATGGAAGCGGTTCTCGCGCGCGACAAGCGCCGCTCGGTGCGGCTGCTGTCCGAGCATCTCGAGAAGACCGGCAACTTCATCGCGCGCGAATTCGCCGCCAACGCGGGCGACGAAGCGCCGCGCCGGCGAACGCGGGCCGGAGCCGCCGCTTGACGACGCTCGTCACAGGCGCCGGCCTCATCGGCACGCTCACCGCGCGACATCTCGTCAAGCAGGGCGAGAAAGTCGTGCTGTTCGACGTCGCGCCGCAGCGCGAGGCGATCGCGGCGACGCTGAAGCCGCACGACGTGCCGATCGTAACCGGCGATATCGCATCCTATCCGGCGCTCGCCGCCGCGATCGAGGCGCACGGCATACGCCGCATCGTGCACACCGCGGCGATGCTGACCGCCGCGATCAAGGCCGATCCGCCGCGCGGCATCGGCGTGAACATTCTCGGCGCCGTGAACGTGCTCGAGGCGGCGCGGAAATTCGCCCTCGCGCGCGTGGTGCTGGCGAGCTCCTCGACCGTGAGCTACGCGGCGTTCAATTCGAATCCCGGCGAGCGCTATCCCGAGGATTTCCGCATGAAGGTGCTGTCCGAGCGGCCGACGACGTTCTACTCGGCCACCAAGCTCGCCGGCGAGCATCTGGCGCTCGTCTATGCCACGGATTTCGGCGTCGACGTCGTGCTGCTGCGCTATGGCGCCGTGATCGGCGAATGGGCCGGGCCGAACCGCAGCATTCCGGGCCGCCTCGTGCGCGCGCTGTTGGTGCCGGCGATGAAGGGCGAGACCGCGATCATCGACGATCCGCTGCTGGTCTGGCGGGGCGGCGACGATTTCGTCGATGCGCGCGATGTCGCCCGCGCCAATCATGCGGCTCTCACCGCCGCGGCGCCGCGCCAGCGCGTCTACCACGTCACCTTCGGCCGCATGCACAGCTTCGACGATTTCGTGGCGGCCACGCGCGCTCTTTATCCAGGATTCGAGATCGACGTGCGCGTGACGGCGAAGGCCGGTTTCGCCGGTTTCCCGGCGGTACGCCCCTCGACGTCGGATCTAAGCGCCGCCGAGAAGGAGCTGGGCTGGCGGCCCAGCTACGCGTTGAACGATGCGTTGGCCGAATGCGCGCGTCATCTTGCTTCTGCCAGGGCGCGAGCGTCATAGGGCGCGCTTCGATCCCATGTCAGCCGTTGCGGGCGGAACGCTGCCATGCGCGGCCGGGACTCGCATATTGCCCCGACCCGGACTAGATATTGTGCAATGCACAACGCGCCTTTGGCGCAATTTCCGGCAAGGAGCACCCCATGACCGCCCGTGATCCCGTCGTCATCCTCGATGGCGCCCGCACTCCGATGGGCTCGTTCCAGGGCGAGCTCAAGGACATCACCGCGCCGGTCTTGGGCGCGGTTGCGATCAAGGCCGCGCTCGCGAAATCGGGCGTTAAACCGGCGCAGGTGCAAGAGGTCATCATGGGCTGCGTGCTGCCGGCCGGCACGGGCCAAGCGCCGGCGCGCCATGCCGCACATGGCGCCGGCATTCCGTGGGACGTCGGCTGCACGACGGTCAACAAGATGTGCGGCTCGGGCATGAAAGCGGCGATGTTCGCGCACGACAGCATCGCGGCCGGCCTCAGCGACATCATCGTGGCGGGCGGCCTCGAGAGCATGACCAATGCTCCCTACCTCATGGACAAGGCGCGGAGCGGCCTGCGCTTGGGCCATGGCCGCATCTGGGATCACATGTTCATCGACGGGCTCGAGGACGCCTACGAGAAAGGCCGCCTGATGGGCACCTTCGCTGAGGACACGGCGCAGCACTATCAGTTCACGCGCAAGCAGCAGGACGATTTCGCCGTCGCCTCGCTTGTGCGCGCCAAGAAGGCGAACGAGGACGGCTCCTTCGCCAAGGAAATCGCCGCGGTCGCGGTCAAGGACCGCAGCGGCGAGCGCCAGGTGGCGCGCGACGAGCAGCCGTTCACCGCCAAGATCGAGAAGATCCCGACCTTGAAGCCCGCTTTCCGCGAAGGCGGCACCGTGACGCCGGCCAATTCGTCGTCGATCTCTGACGGCGCCGCCGCGCTGGTGCTGACGCGGCTCTCGGCCGCCGAGAAGCAAGGCTTGAAGGCGCGCTACCGCATCGTCGCCCATGCTACGCACGCGCAAGAGCCGGCCTGGTTCACGACCGCGCCGGTCGGCGCGATCCGGAAGGTGCTCGAGAAGGCGTGTTGGAGCGCCAAGGACGTCGATCTCTGGGAGATCAACGAGGCCTTCGCCGTCGTCGCGATGGCGGCGATGAAGGAGCACGCGCTGCCGCACGAGAAGGTCAATATCCACGGCGGCGCCTGCGCGCTCGGCCACCCGGTCGGCGCCTCGGGCGCGCGCATCGTCGTCACGCTGATGAACGCGCTCGACAAGGTGGGCGGCAAGCGCGGCGTCGCCTCGCTCTGCATCGGCGGCGGAGAAGCCACCGCGCTCGCGATCGAGCGTTTGAACTAACGGCGCACGGTCCGGGGAAGCGCGCATGCGGTTTCGTGCGGCTGCCTTCTTTGCGCTCGCGGTCGTGGCGGCAGGCGCGGCTTATGCCGCGATCTACCAGCGCGCTTGGGTCCTCGACACGCTCAAGGGTCCCGAAGCGCGCACCGAATTGGTCAAGCGCGCCTGCGATTTTACGACCGAGAGCGGGCGGACCATGGTCTGCTACGACCTCTACGTGCCCGAGAACCGCGCGCGCCCGGGCGGCCGTCTGATCCGATTGCCGATCCTGGTCTTCGAGGCGCCCGCGGGGCCGAAGCACGACGATCCGCTGCTGCTGATCGGCGGCGGACCCGGCGCCATTGCCTACACCGAGAAGCGCTTCGCCGACATGTGGAAGGGCAAATTCAAGGATTTGCCCTGGCTCGAGGGCCGCGACCTCATCGTCTACGATCAGCGCGGCGTCGGCGGCGCGCGCCCGGCCTTGGAATGCCCCGAGATCGACGCGACGCGCGACGATCCGATGAATCTCGATCGCGCCAAGGCCGCGATGATCGCCTGCCGCGACCGGCTCGCGCGCGAAGGCGTCGATCTGATCGCCTACGATACCAATGCCAATGCCGACGACGTGCTCTCGATCCAGGCGAAGTTCGGGCTCAAGAGCCTAACGCTCTGGGGCCAATCCTACGGCACGCGCGTGGCGATGACAGTCCTGCGCCGCAATCCGCCGGGGATCCGCGGCGCGATTCTCGACGGTGCTTATCCGCCCGAGGTCGCCGGCAAGTTCAACATGGTCGGGGCCTTCACCGACACGCTCGACCGCGTGTTCGACGCGTGTACGAAGGACGAGGAGTGCAGCGGCGACTACCCCGATCTGAAGAGCCGCTTCCAGCAGGTGGTCGAGCAGCTCCGCGCTCGGCCGGTGGCGGTGAAGAGCGATCCCTCGCCGCTGCTGCCGCCCAAGGTCTTCCAGGTCAACGACATCATCTTTCTCTCGATCGTCGACAGCCTGCTCTACAC
>JBKOUH010000067.1:0-8585 GCA_046723285.1 Pseudomonadota bacterium | reverse complement strand
CTGCAGCAGCGGGCGCGCGACGATGCTATCGCCGACGAGCCAGGGGCGCCGCACCGGCGTTCCGGCGGCGAGGATGGCCACTTGCGGCGGATTGATGATCGGCAGCAGCGCATCCGCGCCGCGTTCGCCGAGGCTCGTCAGCGTCACGGTCGGGTCGGCGAGTTCCGAGCTGCGGAAGCGGCCGGCGCGCACGCGGTTCACGAGGTCGCGCAATTTGGCCATGACCTCGTCGAGGCTGATCCGGTCGGCATCGTGGATGGCCGGGGCCACGAGGCCGCCGCCGCGCACCGCGATGGCGTTGCCGACATGCACGCGCTCGCTCGGCGCGTAGCGGCCGTCGCGGAAAAAGCCATTGAATTCGGGCAATGCGTGCACGGCGAACGCCACCGCCTTCACGAGCAGCGCGCCCAGCACAAGGCGACCTTCCGGCGGCCGGACGGCATTGTTCTTCGCCAGCCACTCTGTTGCCGGGCCGAGATCGGCCGTGTGCTGGACGTAGTAATGCGGGATCTCGCGCTTCGCGCGCGCCATTGCCGCCGCGATCGCGTTGCGCATCGCCGCGAGATCGATCGCCTTGGACGTCGCCTTGACTGCGGCGGGAACGGCCTTAGGCGGCGCTTCCTGCAGCCGGCGCCAGGCGTTCTCGACATCGACGAATACGATGGCGCCCTCGGGTCCGCTGCCCTGTACGGCGCCGAAGTCGACACCCTTTTCCGCCGCGAATTGCCGGGCTGCCGGGGAGATTTTGAGGCCTGAAGGCGGAATCAGGGTTGGAGAAGGAATTCGTGGCGGCGGCGCGGCCACAGCCGGAGCTGCACGCGTCGGTGCGGCGGCGACGATGGGGACAGTGAGCGGGATGGCCGCCGGTGCACCCTGCACGCCGATGCCGCGGATGACCGCGAGCGCGGTGCCGACCGGCACGGTGCGGCCCACCGGCACGAGCAGCGTCTCGATCACGCCGCTCTCGAACACTTCGATTTCGATCGCGCCCTTTTGCGTCTCGACGACGGCGATCACGTCGCCGTGCTTCACCGGCTCGCCCGGCTTCTTGAGCCATTCGACCAGCGTGCCGGCCTCCATGTCGGCGCCGAGCGACGGCATGCGAAACTCGGCCATCAGCGCCCCACGGCCGCGCGCGCGGCGGCGACGATGGCGGGCGGCTGCGGCAGCGCCGCGTCTTCCAGGTGCTTGGGATAGGGGATCGGCACTTCGGCGGTGCAGACGCGGCCGATCGGCGCATCGAGCGACCAGAAGCATTGCTCGACAATGCGGGCGGCGACCTCGGCCGCGAGACTGCCGGTCTTCCACCCCTCGTCGACGATGACGGCACGCCGCGTCTTGCGCACGGATTGCATGATCGTGGCGTCGTCGAGCGGTCGCAGCGTGCGGAGGTCCACGATCTCGGCGTCGATGCCGAGGCCGGCGAGCTCGTCGGCCGCCTTCAGCGTCTTCCACAGCGAGCCGCCATAGGTGATGAGGCTGATATCGCGCCCGGCGCGGCGCACCGCGGCCTTTTCGATCTCGACGGCGCCGGCATCGGCCGCGATCTCGCCCGACATGTTGTAGAGCAACACGTTCTCGAAGATCAGCACCGGATCGGGGTCGGCGAGGGCCGTCGCCAGCATGCCGCGCGCGTCTTCGAGCGTGGCCGGCGCCAAGACGCTGATGCCGGGAATGTGCGCGTACCAGCCTTCGAGGCTGTGCGAATGCTGCGCGGCCAATTGCCGGCCGGCGCCGGTGGCCATGCGGATCACGACCGGGATGCTGAACTGCCCGCCCGACATGTGGCGGATCGTGGCCGCGCTGTTCATGATCTGGTCGAGGCACAGCATGCTGAAATTGACGGTCATGACCTCGACGATCGGGCGCATGCCGCCGAGCGCCGCGCCGATGCCGGCGCCGACGAAGCCCGCTTCGGAGAGCGGCGTGTCACGGATGCGTTCCGGACCGAACTCGTCGAGCAGGCCCTTGCTCACCGCGTAGCAGCCGCCGTAGCGGCCGACATCCTCGCCCATCAGGAACACGCGCTCGTCGCGCTGCATGGCCTCGCGTATCGCGGCCTTCACGGCGTCGCGGTAGGTGAGCGTGATCCGCTGCGCGCTTGCTGGCGATCCCACGTTCATTGGGCCTCGCGCGGCGTGGTGACGTCGCGGCAGAGATCCGCGACCGGCTCCCAGGTCCCCGCCTCCGCAAAATCGACCGAGGCCTGCACCTCGGCGGCAACTTCGCGCTCGAGCGCCGCGATGTCGTCGTCATGGATCAGCGACGAGGATTTCGCCCATTCCGTCAGTCGCAGGATCGGGCAGCGCTGCTTCCACGCCTCGACTTCGGCTTTCGGGCGGTAGAGCTGCGCGTCGAACATCGAATGGGCGCGGAAACGATAGGTCCGGCATTCGAGGAAGAACGGCCCCGATCCCGCATGGATCGCCGCAATCGCTCGCCGCGCCGCCGCCTCGACCGCGACCACGTCCATGCCGTCCACGGCCTCCGAGGCCACGCGATAGCTTTGGGCCTTCAGGTGAATGTCCGTCTCGGACTCCGAGATCGCGAGCGCGGTGCCCATCGCGTAGAGATTGTTTTCGCACACGAACAGGACCGGCAGCTTCCAGAGCGCGGCCAGGTTCATGCTTTCGTGGAATTCGCCCTCGGCCGCGGCGCCCTCGCCGAAGAAGCAGGCGGTGACGCGTGGGCGCTTCTGCATCTTGTCGGCGAGCGCCAATCCGACCGCGATCGGCAGGCCGCCGCCGACGATGGCATTGCCGCCGTAGAAGCGCGCCTTGGCGTCGAAAATGTGCATCGAGCCGCCGCGGCCGCGGCTGCTGCCCTCCTGCTTGCCGTACATCTCGGCCATGACGCCGTTCATCGACACACCACGGGCCAGCGCTTGCCCGTGCTCGCGATAGGTGGCGACGATCGCGTCGTCGGGGCCGAGCGCCTGCATCACGCCGACCGCGACGGCCTCCTCGCCGATATAGAGGTGGAGGAAGCCGCGGATCTTCTCCTGCTGATAGAGCTCGCCGGCACGTTCCTCGAAGCGGCGGATGCGCAGCATCTCGCGCAGCAGGTGCAGCACGTGCTGGCGCGTCAGATGCGGCTTGTCTTCGCGCGCGGTCATCGCTGTTCGTCGCTTTCGAGCGTCGAGAGATCGCGTTCGGGCAGGCCGAGCTCGCGCGCCTTCAAGAGCCGGCGCATGATCTTGCCGCTGCGGGTCTTCGGGAGGTTGACGCGGAAATCGATCTCGCGGGGTGCGATCGCCGGCCCGAGCCTGATCCGCGCGTGGCCGAGCAACTCCTTGCGCATCGCTTCCGTGGGCTCGAAGCCGGATTTCAGCACGACGAAGGCCTTGACCGCCTCGCCTGCGGTGGGATCGGGCTTGCCGATGACTCCGACTTCGGCGACGGCCTTGTGTTCCATCAGCGCGCTTTCGACCTCGAACGGCCCGATGAGATGGCCGGCCGACTTGATCACGTCGTCGCCGCGGCCGACGAACCAATAGTATCCCTCGGCGTCGCGCATCGCGAGGTCGCCGGTGAGATACCACCCGCCGGCAAAGCATTTCCGATAGCGCTCGTCCTCGTTGAGATAGCCGCGGAACATCGAGGGCCAGCCGGGCTTGAGCGCGAGTTCGCCCATGGCCATCGGCGCGGCGATTTCCTCGACCGCGCCGTTTTGCCCGCGGCGGATGATTCCGGCTTCGATGCCGGGCAGCGGACGGCCCATCGACCCAGGCTTGATGTCCATCGCCGCGTAGTTGGAGATCATGATCCCGCCGGTCTCGGTCTGCCACCAATTGTCATGGAACGGCTTGCCGAACGCCTCGGCGCTCCACGCGACCGCCTCGGGATTGAGCGGCTCGCCGACGCTGGCCATGAAGCGCACGCGCGAGAGATCGAATTTCTTGATCGGCTCGGCGCCGATCTTCATCAGCATCCGAATCGCGGTCGGTGCCGTGTACCAGACCGTGACCTTCTCGCGCTCGAGAATGCCGTACCAGCGCTCGGCGTCGAACTCGGCCTCGTCAACGATCATCGTGGCGCCGTTGGCGAGCGGCGCGATGATTCCGTACGAGGTCCCCGTGACCCAGCCGGGATCGGCCGTGCACCAGAAGATGTCGTCGCGGTGAAGATCGAGCGCGTATTGCCCGGTCACATAGTGCGCAACGACGGCGTCGTGAACGTGGACGGCGCCCTTGGGCCGCCCGGTCGTGCCGCTGGTGAAGTGCAGCAGCGCCATGTCCTCGGACTTGGTCGCCGCGGTCGTGAATTCCGGAGATGCGCCGGCGAGCGCCAGATCGAAATCGTGGCAGTCGGCGGGGAGATCGCCGCTGCGGCCGCCGACAAGGAGGACATGCGCGAGCTTCGGCAGGCGCGCGCGCACCGGCGCCACCTTCTTGCGATAGAAGGCCTCGGTCGTAACCAGCACGCTGCCCTCGCCGATGCCCATGCGCGCCTGCACCGGCTCCGGCCCGAACGCCGAGAACAGCGGCGAGAATACGGCGCCGGACTTGAGCGTGCCGAGCGCGGCGATGTAAAGCGCCGGAACACGGCCGAGCAGGCTGAACACGCGGTCGCCGCGCCCGATGCCCAGCGCCGTAAGCAGATTGGCGAAGCGCCCGCTCAGCGCGGCGAGATCGGCGTAGCGGAAATCTTGAATGCGGTCGTCCTTGCCGATCCAGCGGATCGCGACTTTGTCGCCGCGCCCGGCGGCGACGTGCCGGTCCACGGCCTCGTGCGCGATGTTGATTCCGCCGTTGGGCAGGCCGTCCAGTTGCGCGCGCGCCTTGGCCCAGGTGAAGTCGCGGCGGGCCTGGTCATAGCGCATCAAACACGGCGCCACCTGCGTCGAGACCGGGACTTTGCGGATGGTCGCGAACGCCATTTTGGCTCGTCTCCCGGCGGCGCTGCTGCCGCTTGCTTCACCTGGCAAGATCGCGGCGTCGCCGGGACCCGGCCATGATTTGAATCAAGCGCGGCGCGCGGGCGCGGCTTGGCGTCCCGCTGCCGGTGCTTCCGCCGATAGCAAGGCCTGTTCGGCGCGGTGCGTCGCCTCGATCGCCGCGCAGGCGCCGGTGTAGAGCGCGGAGAAATCCTTGGTGACGCGCGCGAGGCCGTCGCGCTGCGCGGCCACGCCGGCGGCGGCCGCGACGCGCGCGTGGATCTGCCAATCGGTCATGCGGGGGAGAATGTGGTCCTCGCGCAGGCCTTGCTCGGCGCCGCATTTGGCGAGCTCTTCGGCGGCGGCGATGGCGACCGCGTCGGTGATCGCGCGGGCGCGCACGTCGAGAACGCCGCGAAAGACGCCCGGGAAGGCCAGCGAATTGTTCACCTGATTGGGAAAATCGCTGCGCCCGCTCGCAACGATACGGGCGCCGGCCGCGCGCGCCGCCTCGGGCCAGATTTCGGGCACGGGATTGGCGCAGGCGAAAACGATCGCGTCCTTGGCCATGCCGCCGATCCATTCCGGCTGGATGACGTTCGGCCCCGAGCGCGCAAACGCGATGCACACGTCGGCGCCGCTGAGCGCCGCCGCGATCGAATCGGCTTTGCCCTCCACGTTTGTTTCAGTGCACAGCAGCCATTTCTCGGCGAACGCGGTACGGTCGCCGGCGACGTCGCCGCGCCCTTTGTGCAAAATACCTCGGCTGTCGCAAGCGACGAAGGAGGCCGCGGGAAACCCGTAGGCGCGCAGCAGGCGATAGACCGCGACATTGGCGGCGCCGGTGCCGATCAGCGCGATCCGCACCTTCTCCTTGGCCTTGCCCACGATCGTCAGCGCGTTGATCAGCCCGGCGAGCACGACGGTGGCCGTGCCCTGCTGGTCGTCGTGCCACACGGGGATCGGCAGGCGCTGGCGCAGCGCGTCGAGGATGCGGAAGCATTTGGGCTGAGCGATATCCTCGAGGTTCACGGCGCCGAATGACGGCGCCAGCGCCTCGACGATGCGCACGATTTCGGCCGGGTCTTTGGTCGCGAGGCAGATCGGCACGGCGTCGACCCCGCCGAAATGGCGGAACAGAAGCGCCTTCCCCTCCATCACCGGCAGCGCCGCCTCGGGGCCGATGTCGCCGAGGCCGAGCACGCGCGTTCCGTCGGTCACAATCGCGACCGTGTTGCCGCGATTGGTGTAGTCGAATGACCGCGCGTGGTCGGCTGCGATAGCGGCGCTGGGCGCGGCGACGCCCGGCGTGTCCCAGATGGCGAGATCCTTGAGATCCGAAACCGGGCACTTCGGCAGCACTTGGATCTTGCCGCGATAGAGCGCGTGCAGGCGCAGCGCTTCATCCGCCGCGCTCGCGCCGGCCGCCTTGGGATCGTGTGGCATGGATGATTGGCCCGGCGCTTTCCAACTGGCACGTGGTGCCGCGCCAGGATGGGGCCATGGCCGCTACGCGCATTGACGCAAGTCAACGCGCCGGCCGCGCCGTCATCGGCGGCCGGCGCTGTCTTGCGTCAGGCGCAATGGATTGCGGGCGATGCGCCCGCCGGACGCGCGGCGCCCGCTATGCCGCGAGCGAACGATGCGGCGCCGGGCGCTCCGGCCCGGCGGCGATCTTCACCACGGACTTCGACGGCTTCGCGGCCGCCGGCTGTTCATTCGATACGAGCTGATCGCGGATCCTCAAATACTTCGCGAATATGAAGAGGATTCCGACCAGCACGACGACGGTCAAAATGATCACGGGGAAAACCAATACGAGTTCGCTCACGTCATAGCCTCCCTGCTAGATGCCTTCTTCCAGGCGGCAATGCTTGCGGGGGCGCTGTCCTCAAGTCTTTGATCTAAAACAAATCTTGTGCGCGGGCGGGGTGATAAGAAGCTAAGTTATTCAAAGACTTAGTTATCTTTTCAGCAGCCGCGCGAAGGCCTCGCCCGCCTGCTTGAGCAGGCCTGAATTGTCGATCGTGACAAGCGCCGGATGGATCGGCCGGAAGCGCCGGGCGCGCGCGAGGCGCCGCTCGATGGCGCGCGCGTCGTCGCGGCCGCGCGCAACGAGGCGACGGCGCAATTCATCTTCGCTTGCCGTAATGAGAATGGGCAACGCACCGCGGAGTGCGGCGCGGTTGGCGCGGAAATGCGCGCGCGAGCCGTCGACGACGACGGTCAAGCCGGCGGCGAGCCAGTGCCGGATCTCGATCCCGATGCCGTAATCGAAGCCATACGCCTTCCAATGGAAAGCGAACAGACGGCGGCGCTTGCGCAACGCGAATTCGCGGCGCGACAGCGCCACGAAATTCTCGATGTCTTCGCCCGGCGCGCGCGTGATGTAGCGGTGCGCGAAGACGACCGGGAAGCGCCCGTCGAGCGCGCGGCGCGCGTATTGCAACACGCTGTCCTTGCCCGCGCCGGACGCACCCATGACGTAGACGAGCGTGCCCTTTGCCATTCAGGCGCTGCTGATCGTATCGGCGTTGACGGCGACGACACCGATGGCCGCGAAACTCCGCTCCGTATCCGCGACCGAACCGCCCACATCGATGCCGCGACAGCCGTCCATGATCGCGATCGCGGCGAAGCCCGCCGCCACCGCATCCTCCGCCGTGTAGCGTACGCAATAGTCGAGCGCGAGGCCGGCAACGAAGATGCGGCCGAGCCCGCGCTCGCGGAGATAGCCGGCGAGGCCCGTCAGGGTGGTCCGATCGTTCTCGCGGAACGCCGAATAGGAATCGATCGCGGCGCGGAAGCCCTTGCGCAGGATGAGTTCGGCGCCGCGCGTGACCAGCGCCGGGTGGAATTCGGCCCCGCGCGTGCCCTGGACGCAATGGTCGGGCCACAACACCTGGCTGCCATAGGAGAGCGTCGCGGTCTCGAACGGCTTTCGGCCCGGATGCGCCGAGGCGAAGGATTGGTGTTGCGGGGAATGCCAATCCTGCGTCAGCACGATGTGCTTGAACGATGCGGCGACGCGGTTGATGACCGGGACGACTGCATCGCCCTCGGTCACCGCGAGGCTGCCGCCGGGGCAGAAATCGTTCTGCACATCGATCACCAGCAGCACGTCGTCGTCGCGGACCGTGATATTCGCGGCCATCTGCCCGCTCCTTCAGCCGGCCCGCTGGCGCCGGTCGAGTTCGGCGGCGAGCCGCACGAGCGCATCGGCAACCGTCACCGGATAGGCCGCGCCCAGCTCGAGCGCGCGCAGCGGCGCCGGCAGGCGCGCGAGCTCGCGCGCGGCATGGGCGCGGCACTGTTCGAGGGTCGGCTGCGGCTCGAGGCGCCGCCCGCCGCGCATGACCGGGCGCAGCAGCGTCTCGCCTTGCTGCGCGTCGGTTTCGAGGGAGATCACGTCGCCGGCCATGTCGCCCTTCGCGCCGTAATGGCGCCAGACCTGCTTGCGGCCGGGCCACGTCGCCTTGCCGGCCGAGCGCTTGCGCCGTGCGAGTCCGGCATATTCCTGCAGCTTGTAGGCGCAGTCGAGGGCCGGAACGTCGGACGAGGTCGTGAGGCTGGTGCCGATGCCGAAGCCGTCGATCGGCGCCGCGGCCGCCGCCATCGCCATCAGCGCATCTTCGTCGAGGCCGCCGCTGGCGAAGATCGTGACGTCGCGGAGGCCGCCTTCGTCCAGAATCCGCCGCACGCTCTTGGCC
>JBKOUH010000391.1:0-2598 GCA_046723285.1 Pseudomonadota bacterium | reverse complement strand
GGTGAGGAAGTACCTGGGGATGGTGGTCCCGTACACGGACAATTTCTACGCGGCCCTGAATTCGGCTGTGTTCACCGACGGTTCATTCTGTTACATCCCCAAAGGGGTCCGTTGCCCGATGGAACTCTCGACCTATTTCCGCATCAACGCCTCGGAAACCGGCCAGTTCGAGCGCACGCTGATCATCGCCGACGAAGGCGCTTACGTGAGCTATCTCGAAGGCTGCACCGCGCCGATGCGCGACGAGAACCAGCTCCACGCCGCCGTCGTCGAGTTGATCGCGCTCGACGACGCCGAGATCAAATATTCGACGGTGCAGAACTGGTATCCGGGCGACGAGCAGGGGCGCGGCGGCATCTTCAATTTCGTCACCAAGCGCGGCGCCTGCCGCGGCCGCAATTCCAAGATTTCCTGGACCCAGGTCGAGACCGGTTCGGCCATCACCTGGAAATATCCGTCGTGCATCCTGCAGGGCGACAATTCGCAGGGCGAGTTCTACTCGGTCGCGATCACCAACAACTACCAGCAGGCCGATACCGGCACGAAGATGATCCATCTCGGGAAGAACACGCGCTCGCGGATCATCTCGAAGGGCATCTCGGCCGGCCACGCGCAGAACACCTATCGCGGCCTCGTGCGCATGGGCCCGCGCGCCGACGGCGCCCGCAACTACACGCAATGCGACTCGCTGCTGATCGGCGACAAGTGCGGCGCGCACACCGTGCCCTACATCGAGAGCAAGAACCGCACCGCGCGCGTCGAGCACGAGGCGACGACCTCGAAGATCGATGCCGACCAGCTTTTCTATTGCCGCCAGCGCGGCCTCACGCCGGAGGACGCGGTAAGCCTCATCGTCAACGGCTTTTGCAAGGAAGTGCTGCAAGAGCTGCCGATGGAGTTCGCGGTCGAGGCGCAAAAGCTCGTCGCGATCAGTCTCGAAGGCAGCGTGGGGTAGGGAACGATGCTCGAAATCAAAGACCTCCACGCGACGGTCGACGGCAAGGAAATCCTCCGCGGCCTTTCGCTCAGCATCAAGGCGGGCGAAGTGCATGCGATCATGGGCCCGAACGGCTCGGGCAAGAGCACGCTCTCCTACGTTCTGGCCGGCCGCGAGGGCTACGAGGTGACCAAGGGCGAGGTGCTCTACAAGGGCAAGAATCTTCTCGCGCTGGCGCCCGAAGAGCGCGCGGCCGAGGGCGTGTTCCTCGCGTTCCAATATCCGGTCGAGATTCCCGGCGTGTCGAACACCACGTTCCTGAAGCACGCGTTGAATTCCGTGCGCCAACACCGCGGCGAGAGCGATCTCGATGCGATGCAGTTCCTGAAGCTCCTGCGCGAGACGATGAAGAAGCTCGGCATGTCCGAGGACATGCTGAAGCGCAACGTGAACGTCGGCTTCTCGGGCGGCGAGAAGAAGCGCAACGAGATTCTGCAGATGGCGGTCTTGAAGCCGATCTTCGCCGTGCTCGACGAGACCGACAGCGGCCTCGACATCGACGCGCTCAAGGTCGTCGCCGACGGCGTGAATTCGCTCCGGGCGCCCGATCGCGCGATGCTGCTGATCACGCACTATCAGCGCCTGCTCGACTACATCGTGCCCGACTACGTGCACGTTTTGGCCAAGGGCCGCATCGTGCGCTCGGGCGACAAGTCGCTGGCTCTCGAGCTCGAGCAGCGCGGCTATGCCGAATTCGCCCAGGAGGCGGCGTAGCGATGAACGTGGCCGCGAAAGCGCCGGCGGGCAGCGCCTATCTCGACCGTTACGCGGCGGCGCGCGCGCGCCTCGACGCGGGGGCGCAGCCCTGGCTCGCCGGCTGGCGGCGCGCGGGCGCCGAATCGTTCCGCAGCTCCGGCTTCCCGACGATCAAGAGCGAAGCCTGGCGCTTCACGCCGCTCCACGCCCTCATCGACGGCGATTTCTCGGTCGATGCCCCGGCGGCGCCGTTCGAGCAGGCACGCTTGAAGGGCATCACCTTCGGGCGCGAAGCCGGCAATCGCCTCGTCTTCGTCAACGGCCGCCGGCGCGATGACCTTTCGAGCGTGCGCCAGCTTTCGCCCGGCATCGAGCTCCTGAGTTTCGCCGAGGCACTGAAATCCCGCCCGCAGCTCGTCGAATCTCATCTCGGCAAGGCACTGGGGCTCGTAAACCACCCGTTTGCCGCGCTCAATGCAGCCTTTGCCGCCGACGGCTACGTGCTGCACATCGCGTCGGGCACGAAGAGCGAAGCGCCGATCGAAATCCTCTGGATCGGCAGCGGCGCCGAGAAGCCGCCGGTCTATCATCCGCGCAATCTCGTCATCCTCGGACGCGGCGTGCACGCCACGATCATCGAGCATCACGTCGGCCTCTGCATCGGCTCGTATTTTTCCGATTCCGTGACCGAGATCGCGCTCGGCGAGGATGCGCTGCTGCGCCATTGCAAGGTGCAGGAGGAATCGCGCGAGGCCTTCCACATAGCCGCCACCGGGGCGCATCTCGCCGAAGGCGCGCATTACGACAGTTTCGTGTTCTCGATCGGCGCGCGCCTCGCGCGCAACGAGATCCACGTGGCGCTCGGTGGTCGGCGCGCCAATTGCCGGCTCAACGGCGCCTATCTG
>JBKOUH010000196.1:0-5882 GCA_046723285.1 Pseudomonadota bacterium | reverse complement strand
GTGTAGAGCACGAGGCCGACCAAGACCGTCAGGAACTCGGGGCCGATGGAGCCGCCGCCGATGAAGCGGAACCGGGTCTTGGTCGCGGCGTCGAATTCCGCCGGCGCGCCGAAGGCGAGGAAGGCGAGCAGCGCGGGCAGGATGAGGATGCCGAGGCTCGGGAGCAGGCGCGGCGGCGAGACGCCGGTCGCGTCCTGGCGCCGCTTGGCCCAGCGGTTGTAGATCACGGTCGCCGCGATCGACGCGAGGAAGACTCCGGCGGCCACGTAGTGCGCGGTCTCGAGCTTCAGCAGCGGGAACATCAGCCCGCTCTTGCTGAGGAAGAAACCGCCGCCGAAGACGATGGGATTGAGCTGCTCCGGAAGCACCGCGCCGACGAGGGCGTAGAGGAAGATCAGCTGCAGCAGCAACGGCACGTTGCGAAACGATTCGACATAGACCGAGGCCAGCTTCGAGACCAGCCAGTTCGACGAGAGGCGCGCGATGCCGACGATGGTGCCGAGGATCGTCGCGAGGACGATGCCGATGGCACCGACCCGCAGCGTATTGAGGATGCCGACGAGATAAGCGCGCCCGAAGGTGTCGTCGGGATCCCAATCGATGATCGACTCGCTGATCGGAATGCCCGAGCGCGATCGCAGGAAATCGAAGCCGCTGCGCAGGCCGCGCTCGCGCAGGTTCACGATCGTATTGTCGACCAGCAGCCAGACGCCGAAGACCAGCGCGGCGAGGAAGACGATTTGATAGAGGATCGCGCGGACGCGCCGGTCGTTCCACCAGGCGCCGGCCGCCGGTGCGCGCATCGTCGGGCGTTGGATGTCGGCCACTGCGGATCCCGCGGCCTACGCCGAAGCAAATCCGCCGCCCCGAGATGCCCGGGGCGGCGGACCGCTTGCCTTAGCGCACGGGCGGCGCGTACTGCAGACCGCCTTTGCTCCAGAGGGCGTTCAAGCCCCGCTCGAGCTTCAGCGGCGTCTTCGGGCCGACGCTGCGCTCGTAGATGTCGCCGTAATTGCCGACCTGCTTGACGATCTGGTAGGCCCAGTCGGCTTTGAGGCCGAGCAGCTTGCCCATGTCGTTCTTCTCGTCGACGCCGAGCAGGCGCTTGATGCCCGGATTGGGCGAGCTCTTCATCTGATCGACGTTGGCGCGGTCGACGCCGTATTCCTCGGCCTCGACCATCGCGAACAGCACCCACTTCACGATCGCGAAGAGGTCCTCGTCGCCGCGGCGGATCGACGGCCCCAACGGCTCCTTCGAGATGAGCTCGGGTAGAATCACGTAGTCGTCCGGGTTCTTGGCGTCCTTCGAGCGCGTCGAGGCGAGGCCCGAGGCATCGGTCGTGTAGGCCTGGCAGCGGCCGCTGAAGAAAGCAGCCACCGCCTCTTCGATCTTCTCGAACACGATCGCCTTGGCCTTCGAGAGCTTGTTGGCCTTCAGGAAATCGGTGAGGTTGAGTTCGGTCGTGGTGCCCGATTGCACGCAGATCTCGGCGCCGTCGAGCTCCTTGGCGCTCTTCACGCCGAGCTTCTTCGCGACCATGAAGCCCTGGCCGTCGTAGAAGGTGACGCCGGTGAACACCATGCCCTGGGCAGCGTCGCGGGTGAGCGTCCAGGTTGTGTTGCGCGAAAGCACGTCGATCTCGCCCGACTGCAGCGCGGTGAACCGCTGCTGCGCGCTGGTCGGCTTGAACTGCACCTTGTTGGCGTCGCCGAAGATGGCGGCGGCGATGGCGCGGCAAACGTCGACGTCGATACCGGTCCAGCGGCCCTGGCTGTCGGCGATGGAGAAGCCGGCGAGGCCCGTGTTGACTCCGCAAATCAGCGAGCCGCGCTTCTTGATGGTGTCGAGGTCCTTGCCGGCCAGGGCCGGACCCGCGGCGAGAACGGCGGCAACGGCCGTCGCGGCCGCGATTGCGAGCTTTTTCATGTTTCTCCCATGCTCCTCTGTGTGCTGAGCGGAACCGGCGAGCGGCGGCCCGGCGGCCCTGTTGTCGAGGCGGCGCTATAGTCCCCTCACCAAGCGAGAGGCCGCCTCCTGATGCATATAAAAGCGGGATAATGCGCCGGGCGCAAGCGGAAGGCAGTGGCAACGGCGCCGGTGGCGCGCCGCCCGGAGCCGTGACATGATGCCTTTTTTCGCGCCACCACCGCAGCTGAAAGCCACATGAAGCGTACGACGTCTCTGGTCTCCGCCGGCCGCAATCCGCGGCGCCACTCCGGCGCCGTCAACGTGCCCGCCTTCCGCGCCTCGACCATCACCGCGCCCGACCTCGCCTCCTGGGAAGAGTCGCGCAAGCATCGCTTCGACAAGGATGCGGTGGTCTACGGCCGCTTCGGCACGCCGAGCACGCAGGCGCTCGAGGATGCCGTCGCCGCGATCGAGGGCGCCGACCGCGTCGTGCCCGTGTCGTCGGGCATGGCCGCCTGCGCCTGCTCCATACTTTCGGTCGTCAAGACCGGCGATCACCTGCTGCTGCCCGACAATGTCTATCAGCCGGTTCGGCTCTTCGCCGGCGGCTTCTTGAAGGATTTCGGCGTCGAGACGACGTTCTACGATCCGCTGATCGGCTCCGGCATCGCCAAGCTGATGCGGCCCAACACGCGCCTTCTCTACCTCGAATCGCCGGGCTCGCAGACGCTGGAGATGGGCGATACGCCGGCGCTCGTGGCCGAGGCAAAGGCGCGCCGCATCCGCACCGCCTTCGACAATACCTGGGGCACGCCCCTTCTATTCCGTCCGCTCGATCACGGCATCGATCTCTCGATCAACGCGGCGACGAAATATCTCGTCGGCCATTCCGACGCGATGCTGGGCACGATCGCGCTGCGCGCCGACCTGTTCGAGCGCGTGAAGACCGTGGCCACGGCCTATCTCGGCAATTGTCCGGGATCGGAAGAGGTGTATCTCGGCCTGCGCGGCATGCGGACGATGCACGTGCGCCTGCAGCGCCACGCCGAGAGCGCGTTCGCGGTCGCGCGCTGGTTCCAGACCCGGCCCGAGGTCGAGCGCGTGCTCTACCCTGCTCTCCCCGAGGATCCCGGGCACGCGATTTGGAAGCGCGACTTCGCGGGCGCCTCCGGACTCTTCTCGGTGGTCTTCAAACCCTGCGCCAAGGCGGACATCGCGCGCTTCGTCGACAGTCTCGAGCACTTCGCCATCGGCGCGAGCTTCGGCGGCTACGAGAGCCTCGTGCTGCCGTTCGAGCCCAGCCACTATCGCTCGGCGACGAAATGGGAGGCCAAAGGCCCCTGCCTGCGCTTCCATATCGGGCTCGAAGACGTCGACGACCTGATCGAAGATCTCGAGCGCGCGTGCACGAAGATGCGCGCCGCTGCCTGAGCTCTTGCAGCGAGGCGCGGTCATGACCACATCCGATGCCGCGGACGCGACTGCTTCTGCGCTCGGCGCCATCGCCTTCGACGCCGAAGGGCTCGTTCCCGCCATCGCCCAGCAGCACGATACCGGCGAGGTGCTGATGATGGCGTGGATGAACCGCGACGCCGTCGTGGAGACGCTGGCGACGAAGCGCGTCTGCTATTGGTCGCGCTCGCGCAAGGCGCTGTGGCGCAAGGGCGAGACGTCGGGCCAGGTGCAGCGGCTCGTCGATCTCCGCATCGATTGCGACGGCGATACGCTGCTCCTGCTGGTCGACCAGACCGGCGTCGCCTGCCACACGGGCAAGCGCCGCTGCTTCTTCCGCCGTGCAGGAGCCGGCGGGCTCGAAGACGTGCCGATGGGCGCGGTCGACCCGAGGGCGCTCTACGGCAAGGCGAGCGCGTGAACGCGGCTCTCGACAGGCCGGGGGATTCGACTTAAGCGAGCAGGCGGCCGAGAAACGGCCGACGCCAGCAAACGGCGGAAGTGGGTGAGGCGCGAGGTAACGGCAATTCATGAGCTGGACGAATTACGCACTGGCCGAAGTGCGCGAAATCGGCGAAGGCCACCGCGCCCTCTACAGCAAGACCCGCATTCCCAAGGACACCGTGATCGCCATCTTCGATGGCCGCGCGGTCGTGCTCGACCTGAAGCCCGACGGCAAGATCGACTACGGCAAGGAGGATCCCAACCTCCTCGTCCACTTGGCCGTCGACAAGGGCAAGTTCTACGGCATCGCACCGATCCGCTACGACGAGGTCACCGGCGCCGATTTCATGAACCATTCGTGCCATCCCAACTGCTACATCGAGCGCACGCTGGTGATCCGCGCCGCCGAGGACATTCCGCCCGGCACCGAGCTCACCTGGGATTATCGCGTCAGCGACCTCGTCCCTCAGGGCCAGCCCTGCTGGTGCCCCGAGCCGAAATGCGTTTTGTAGGCTGACCGGCGGCAGCGCGGCGCGTCACAAGGCGCCGCGCAGGAATTCGGCGATTTCGCTCTCGATGCGGCGCTGAACGGCGGCCCGGTCGATTCCGGCTGCATCCTTGCACACCTCCTCGGCCTCGGCCGCCACCGCCGGCGGGCAAGGATCGGCAAGCACGAAATGACCGCCGGGCACGGTCTCCTCACGCGGCGGTTTCGGCAGGTTGCGGGCGAGGGCCAGAGCGTTTCCTTCGGGCCCGAGGTCGCTCTGCAGCGCGCGATAGAGCAGAACCGGCATCGTGACCGCCGCCAAACCGTCGCGGTCAAACAAGGCTGCGAGCGGCTCCAGCAGCACGATCGCTTTCAACGTGAGCGGCTCCGCCGGCTTCGGCCCGGGAGCGCCGTCGGCCGGCGGGTTCGTGGGAACGCCCGCGCACGCCCGGCGATCGTCGCCGTGTTCGCGGCAATAGGCCGAGAGAAGTGCGAGATTGGGAACGGCGCCGGCGGTGATCAGCGCGACGGCGCCGCCCAGCGAAAACCCGATCATGCCCACCCGCTCGGCGTCGGCGCGGCGCCCGAAACGCGGATCGGCGCGTACCGCCTCGAACGCCAACCGGATCTGCGGCGGCCGCAGCCGCAGGCGCGGCTGGTCCGCCGAATGAAACGGCGAGATGACGATGAACCCGGCCCGCGCCAGATAGCGCGCAATTTCGCGATGTATGAGTGGCGATCCGCCGCTGGCGCCCCCGCCATGCGAGAATAAGACGATGGGGAACTTCGACCCTGGCGCGATCGGCGCATCGCGCGTCGCCTGGATCGGGAACGGGCCCTGCTGCCATTCCGTTTCTTCGGCCGGGCTCGGATACCAAACCAGCACGCTAAAGGGCTCGTTGCCTTGCACCAGAAGCCGCGCGATGCCGGCGCGATAAGGCTGCGTCTCTGCGGCTGCCGA
Source organism: Pseudomonadota bacterium (assembly GCA_046723285.1). Taxonomy (GTDB): domain Bacteria; phylum Pseudomonadota; class Alphaproteobacteria; order Bin65; family Bin65; genus SBBV01. Next base: position 627 of record JBKOUH010000196.1, on the reverse strand, counting down.
TGACAGGCTGGCCGCTGCGAGCAGGAATGCGACGAACGCGGCGCGCAAGCGTACCCCTTCGCCTTCAGTCGAAGCGCTTCGGCATCCTCGCGTTCATGCGGTTCACGTTTTCTCGCAGGAACGCGGATTTAGCTGTCGGGCGGGCACGGCGCCCCAGGCGCGCAGCGCGCGAGGATACGCTCGAGCTCCTCGCGCCGTTGGCCGATGCAGAATTGCGTGCATTGATTGGCGTGCACCTCGCCTTCCGCCGGGAAGGCGCCCACCAAAGCTTCCTGGTTCAGCGGAAAGCGGACGCCACAGGCGGCGGCGTGCACCGGCGTTCCGACGACGGTCCGCGCCGCGGTCGTGCCCTTGTGCACGGCGCTCACTTCGAACACGTAGCGGCGCTTGGTGCCATCGACGGTTTCCGCGACCGGCGTGCCGCGAAAGAACAGCGGCACCTCGCGCGCCAGCGTCGCCGCATCCGCGCAGCGGCACGAGCACGCGGCGGCAGGCACGGCGCCGAGGCCGAGCAGTCCGGCCGCGAGAATCCCGATCCGAATACGCATAATCCCCTCCTCTGCGCCGCCGCGCGCGCTTAGCTCTTCTTGCTGGTATCCACGACTTCCTCGCGCGGCGTCACGCGAT
>JBKOUH010000399.1:0-2599 GCA_046723285.1 Pseudomonadota bacterium | reverse complement strand
ACGATGGTCTGCGGCACGCCGAAGAGGCTGCCGGGTAGAAGCCGTGTGCCGGGCGAGGCGTTCATCAGCGTGGTGAGACGCTGCCGGTTCGCGCCGAAGGCGTCGATCTCCTTGGCCAGCAGCAGACGCCGGATCTCGGCGGGATTCGGCTCGATCTCCACCAGCGTCGCCTGCTTCAGCTTGCGCTTCAGATAGAGCGTGACCGAGTCGTTGCGGCCGCCCGCGATCCTGAGGCCCGCGCGGTCGATATCGCCGATCGCGCGGAGCGTGGAGCCCTCGAGCACAAGGAAGCTCTGCTGCACGAACATATAGGTTTGCGAGAACTCGACCGTGCCGCCGCGCGAGGGCGCGTAAGCGACGAACCCGATATCGGCCCTGCCGCCGGCGACGGCATCGATCACGGCTTTGGGATCGGCCACCGGCGTGATCTCGACCGGCGCCCCGATGCGGCGCCCCAGTTCGCGCGCGAGATCGGCCGCGACGCCGCGGATGCTGCCGGTCGCGCGGTCCTGCACCGCCTGCGCCGGATTGCCCGCGAGATAAACCGCACGCAGCGTGCCCGTCGGCGCGATGTCGTCGGCAACAGCCGCGCCAACGAAGCCAAACACTGCAAATACGATGAAAACGATACGTCGAAGCATTGCCGCGCTCCCGCCGCTTACATCATGGAACCGCGTTGCGGTTCGAGCCGCGCGCGCACGCCGCGCGGCTTCGGCTATCCGCCGAGAATCGCCCTCGCCTGCTTCCACGCCTTGGGGCCGTGCTGGTCGAACAGCGCGATGTAGCCGGGATTGATGAAGTCGCGGATGGCGCGGTAGTTGGGGCGCGCCTGGATGCGCTCGTACCAAGCCGCGAGCCGCGGGCGCTTGGCCCACATGCCGTCGAAATGGAGATGCGCGAGGCGCGTGACGTAAGGCGTCAACCCGGCATCGGCCAGCGTGTATCGCTCGCCGATGAGCCACGGCTTGCCGTGCGCGAGCCGCGCCTCCATGCGCGCGAGCGCGCTGTCGTACGTATGGAGCGCGTCCGGCACGAACGGCGCGTCCATGCCCTTCTCGATGCCGACGCGTTTCCGCTCGCGGCGCGCGGGATCGGGCGTCTCCTCGATGTTGCGTTTCAGCTCCTCGGGGCTGAGCGACAGATACTGATGGCGAAAGCCGACGGCGGTGGAGATCGTGCCGCAGGCCGCGTGGAGGCCCTGGTCGGGAATGCTGGCGAAGATGCGCATCGCCGCGCGCTCGACGAGATCGGCGGGCCGGAGCGGCGGCGCCGGAAACGCCTCGTCGAGATACTCGGCGATGAGCGTCGATTCGATGACCGGCCGCCCGTCGTGGACCAAGGTTGGCACGACACCGTTGGGGTTGAGCTTCAAATAGTCCGGCGCAAGTTGATCGCCCTTACGGAGGTTGAAGTGGTGGAGCGTCGCCGTGAGATTTTTTTCGGCCAGCACCAGCCGCACCTTGGCCGAGCAGACCGACATGTCGTTGTGATAGAGCTCGAGCATCGCGCCCCTCCTCAGCTCGGCAGCACGCGCGGCAGCCACAGCGCGATCGCCGGGAACACCGTCATCACGGCCAGCAGCAGCAGATCGGCGACGATGAACGGCGTGACGCCGCGATAGATCGTGCGCATCGCGATTTGCGGCGCGAGCCCGTGCAGGATGAAGACGATGATGCCGATCGGCGGAATGATCATGCCGAGCTCGATGATGACCACGTTGATGATGCCCCACCACACGGCGATCATCTCCGGCGAGGTTCCCGGCATCATCGTGAGGCCGAGCTTCTGGATCACCGGCAGCACCAGCGGCAGCGTGATCAGCATGGCCGAGATCTCGTCGAACACCGCGCCGAGCGCCAGATAGGCCACGAGCATCACGAAGATGATGATGAGCGGCGGCAGGTTCATCTCGGCGATGCCTTGTACCAGCGCCTCCGGCACGCGCCCCAAATTGAGGAAATAGGTGAAGATGAGCGCGCCCATGATCATCACGTAGATCATGCCCGTCGCCGCCGCCGATTCGCGCAGGCCCTGCCACACCAGCGTCCAATTGAGCCGGCCGCGCGCGAGCGCGAAGAGCAGCGAAAGGACGGCCGCGACCGACGCGGCCTCGGTGACGGTGAAGATGCCGCTGTAGAGCCCGCCGAACACCGCGATCATCAGGAAGAGCACCGGCGCCGCGCCGCGCACCGCGACCCACCGCTCGCGCCACGGCATACGCTCGCCGACCGGAGCGGCGCCGCGATCGAGGCGCACGATCAGGAAAATCGCGGCGAGGTTGACGGCGATGGTGAGCACCGCCGGCAGGATCGCGGCGCGGAAGAGATCGAGGATGAACGTCTTCGCGACGATGCAGTAGAGAATCATCACGATCGAGGGCGGAATCAGCGATTTCAACGTCCCGCCCGCCGCGATCGTCCCGGTGCTGAAGGCCTGCGAGTAGCCGCGCTTGAGCATTTCCGGCAGGGCCGCGCGCGCGAAGGTGGCCGCGGTCGCCGTCGACGAGCCGCACACCACGCCGAACGCGGCGCTGCCGCCGATGGTGGCGTAAGCGAGGCCGCCGCGGCGATGGCCGAGGAACGCGGCGGCGGCGTTGTAG
>JBKOUH010000193.1:0-2556 GCA_046723285.1 Pseudomonadota bacterium | reverse complement strand
CTATTATTTCAACTTCGTCCAGACGCCGGGCATGCCAAAGATCCCGGACGAGCAGAAGCCCGCGGTCACAAAAGTGATCGCGCCCGAGGCGCTGTTCTGGTTTCGCTGGGGCGCGATGTCGACGATCACCTTCGGCATCATTCTCGCCCTGCTGAACGGCTATTTCGTCGACGCGGTGCTGCTCGGCATCGGCAGCGGCGGCGGCGGCAAGACGCTGATCGGCATCGGCATGTGGCTCGGCACGATCATGTGGTTCAACGTCTGGTTCATCATCTGGCCGGCGCAAAAGAAGGTGCTCGGCATCGTCAATGCCACGCCCGACGAGAAGAAGGCCGCCGGCCGCACGGGCCTGCTCTTCTCGCGCACCAACACGATGCTCTCGATCCCAATGCTCTATTGCATGATCAGCTACCAGAACGCCTGGGGCTGAGCGCGCTTCGCCGCGAAAAACGAAAACGGCGCCCCCGCGGGCGCCGTTTTTGCTTCCGGGCTTGGATTGGGTCGAATTCTCCGAGCGGCGTAGTACGTTTTTGCCGTGATCCGGTCATGGCGCAGTAGCGCAAGCCGCAAAGTTGGGGAAGGCGAATGCCCAAATCAGTTTGCGGGGCTCGATTTCGAGGCGGCCGTCGACTTGCTGCTCGCATTGAACGTCGCCAAGGCGCTGCCGGATTTGAGCCCGTTGAAAAGCGTCGGGCTACACAAGCTCAAGGGCGACCGCAAAGGGCAATGGGCTATGACTGCAAACACACGATGGCGAATTTGCTTCGAATTCAAGAAAGGCGATGCCTACGATGTCGAGATCGTCGACTGCCACAAAGGTTGATCATGGCGGGCCGGTCGCGCACCCCGGTCGCCTGCTGAAGCGCGAGATTTCGGCGCGTGGACTGAGCGCCAACCGGCTTGCGTTGAGCCTCGGCGTACCTTCGGGCCGCATCACGGATAATCGCAATGGCCGCCGGTTGATCACGGCCGACACGGCGGTGCGGTTGGCACGCTTCTTCGGCAACAGCGCGCAGTTTTGGCTCGATCTCCAGAGCCAGTACGACATATCGGTCGTAGAGCGCGATCGCGGCGCGGCGATCGCCCGGCGCGTTCAGCCGGTCGACGCAGCCTAGCCGAGCGCTACGCCCGCGCCTTGGCGGCGGCGCCCTTCTCGTCCTTCTCGTCGCGCCATTTGCGCACGGTCGGGAGGTAGATCAGCAGCGAGGACGAGACGTAGATCGCCGAGTAGGTGCCGACCACGATGCCGACGACGATCGCGAGCGTGAACGCGAACAGGGCCTCGCCGCCGAAGATCAGCATCGGCAGCACCGCCACCAGCACGCTGCCCGCCGTCATCACCGTGCGGAACAGGTTCTGGTTGACCGAGAAATTGATGATCTCCTTGAAGCTCGTCTTCTTGTAGCGGCGCATGTTCTCGCGCAGCCGGTCGAAGATGACGATGGTCTCGTTGATCGAGTAGCCCGCGAGCGTCAGCAGCGCCGCGATCGAGACCAGATCGAATTCGAGCCCGGTGATGGAATAGACGCCGATCGCGATCGTGACGTCGTGGAAATTGGCGATGAGGCCGGCGAGGCCGAACTGCCACTCGAAGCGGAACGCCATGTAGAGCGCGATCGCGAGCAGGGCCAAGCCGGTCGCGATCATGCCGTCGCGGAACAGGCCGGCGCTGACGGTGGGGCCGACGAATTCCTGGCGCATCACCTGATAGCCGGGGCCGAGCGCCTCGCGGATGCGCTTGAACGCCTTGGCCTCGGCCGTTTCGCCGGGCTGCACCGTCTCGCCGGGCTTGGGCTCGGCGACTTCGGGCGGCTTCTTGGCGCGGATCATCACCGCACGGTCACCCGAGGTCTGCACCTGCACGTCGCCGAGGCCGAGCGCGCTCACCTTGTTGCGCACCTCGCCGACGTCGATCCTCTCCTGGTGCGCGACCTCGAGCAGCAGGCCGCCCTGGAAATCGAGGCCGAGATTGAGTCCGCGTGTCAGGAGCGTCACGAGCACGCCGACGAACAGAAGGCCGGTGAGGCCGAACGCGACGAAGCGCGCGCGGACGAAATCGATCTTGGGCTCGTGATGGACGAGACGCGCAAATCCCATGGTTCTGCTCCGATTGGTCTCGTCGCTTCAGATCGGCAGGGTCTTCGGCCGGCGCCAGCGCCACCAATAGACGACCTGGATGCGGGTGAGGAAATACGCGGTGAAGATCGAGGCGGTGAGGCCGAGCGCCAGCGTGACGCCGAAGCCGCGCACCGGGCCCGAGCCGAATAGATAAAGCAGGACGCCGGCCATGATCGTGGTCACGTGCGTGTCGACGATGGCGGTGAAGGCGCGCCTGAATCCCGAATCGATCGCCGACAATGCCGTGCGCCCCGCGCGTATTTCCTCGCGCATTCGCTCGTAGATCAGCACGTTGGCGTCGACGGCCATGCCGAGCGAAAGCACGACGCCGGCGATGCCGGGCAAGGTCAGCGTCGACTGCATCCCCGACATGAACGCCGCGAGCAGGATCAGGTTGATGATCAGAGAGACGATCGAGAAGAAGCCGAACAGGCCGTA
>JBKOUH010000296.1:0-4288 GCA_046723285.1 Pseudomonadota bacterium | reverse complement strand
CTCTTCCGCGATCTTCGCCGTATCGGGGTGCAAATTCTCCCAGAAGAGGCCGCGCGGCACGCCGAGGCGCAATCCCTTGAGGCTTGCCGGCGCTTCGGCAAGCGCGCTGCCGGTGACGACGCCGTCCAACAGCGCTAGATCCGCTACCGAGCGCGCGAGCGGGCCGGCCGTGTCGCGCGTATGCGAGATCGGCACGATACCTTCCTGCGGCCAGCGCAACAGCGTCGGGCGGAGGCCGGCGATGCCGCAAAGCGCGGCGGGGATGCGAACCGAGCCGCCGGTGTCGCTGCCGAGCCCGGCCGGCGCCATGCGCGCCGCAACCGCGACGCCCGTGCCGCCGCTCGAGGCGCCCGGAATGCGCTCCCGGTCGTAGGGGTTGCGCGCGGGGCCGAACGCGGCGTTGTTGTTGGTGATGCCGTAGGCGAGCTCGTGCAGATTGGTTTTGCCCAGCACCACGGCGCCGGCGGTCAAGAGCCGCGCTGCCACGGGCGCGTCCTTCTTCGGCCGATGATTGCGCAAAGCCGGTGTGCCGCCGGTGGTCGGCATCGCGGCCGTATCGATATTGTCTTTGAGGACCAGCGGCAGCCCTTCCAGGGCGCCGGATTTGCCGCCGCGCCGCCGCTTGTCGGCTTCGGCGGCGGCGGCCTTGGCCGCGTCGGGATCGAGATGAATGAACGCGTTGAGCGATGACAGCTTCTTGCAGCGCGCCAGCAGCGTCGCCGTGAGCTCCGATGACGAAAGCTTGCCCTCGCCCATGGCCTTCAGCGCCTCGGTCGCCGTCAGCGCTGTCTGGTCCATCGAGAGTGCCCTTTCCGCAACGACGAGGCCGCGCGATGGGAGCCTTGCGGCTCCGCCCTTCATCCGCACGCTTGCCTTGCACTCTAGAACCCGGCCGAGCGCCCCGCCATCTACATTAATGTCGATGGCCGCATGTCTGTCCGGCTCAGGGTGGCCGCGAGCTCGGCCCGGTTCGCGCAGCCGAGCTTATCCATCGCATGGTTGAGGTGGGTGCGCACCGTGCCGAAGCCGATGCCGAGCAAATGGGCGATCTCGCGGTCACGGCAGCCGCGGGCGACCAAGGTGACGACCTGGCGCTGGCGCGGCGAGAGCTTTTCAGATTCGTCCTTGCGCATTCGCAGCAGTGCATCGCGCAGGAACGGCCGCAGCGCGTTCAAGATGTCGACCTCGCGCCGGCCAAAATCGGGCCTATCGCGCGCGCGCCAAACGCGCAAGTCGCCGAGATCCCGTTTGCCGTCGAAGACGAACATGTTGATGCCGTGATGCAGGCGATCGCGGGCGAGGAAATCGTTGAAGAACTCGGTCCGCTCAAGCTCGGCCTGGGGGATCACGGCGTCCACCGGCGTCGCGGTGCGGCGGCTGCGCAGCTTGGCGGTCATCGGGTCGCGGAATTGGAACCAGGTCTCGTAGCGGCGGAGATTCGCCGGATCCATGTTGAAGTTGACGGCGTCTTTGCTTTCGCCGGTGGCCGCCTGCCAGACATAGGACGCGCCGAAATCGCCGCGGACCAGGCGCACGATATCGCTGAACACGCTGACGCGCACATCGGCGCTCGGCGGCAGACTGCCGAGGCGCCCGACGATGTCGCCGAAGAGCGTGAGCTCGCGGCTCGTGATGTCGCGGATGGCCATTGAGGCGCTGACGCTCCCCCTCGATGAGGCGCCCAACGCAAAAACTGTGAAACCGGCCCAAAGGCGTGTCAAGGGCCGCCCCGCCGCCCCATCTGGCGCCGCGCTGGGGAATCGAGCAATATCGGGCCGAGGATCGAGGAACTGCCATAGAGGGAGGGCAATATGGCTCATTCTTCACGAATTTCGTTCAATCGCCGCAATTTCCTGAAGGCGGGTGCCGCGGCGAGCGCCGCCGTGGCAGGGCCGTCGATCATGTCGATTCCACTGCGGGCGCAGGGCGGCACCCAAACGGTGACGTATCAGCTCGGCTGGCTCGCCAGCGGCAACAACCTCGGCGAAGTGGTGGCCAAGCGGCTCGGCTACTACGAAGCGGAGAAGCTCGATCTCAAGATTCAGCCGGGCGGACCGTCGATCGACGGCGTCGCCGTCGTGGCCGCGGGCCGCACCGATATCGGCCAGGTGTCGTCCAGCCCGTCGATCATGCTCGCGATCTCGCAAGACCTGCCGATCAAGTGCTTCGCCACCGGCGCGCAGCAGCATCCCTTCACTTATTTCTCGCTCAAGAAGGCGCCGATCAAGACGCCGCAAGACATGATCGGCAAGAAGATCGGCATGCAGGCCACCGCGCAGATTCTGTTTCGCGCGCTCCTCGCCAAGCACAAGATCGATCCGAAGCAGGTGCAGGTGATCGTGATCGGCGCCGACATGACGCCGTTGATGACCGGCCAGGTCGACGCGATCACGGGCTGGCAGACCAACACGAGCGCGCTCCGCGTCGTCGGCGACCAGCGGGTCGATCTCCGGCTCTGGGACGCCGGTGTGCAGCTTTACGCTCTGCCGTTCTATGCGCACACGAAGACGCTCGAGACCAAGTCCGAGATGGTCAACGCCTTTATCCGGGCCACGGCCAAGGGTTGGGCCTACGCGGCCGCCAACAAGGAAAAAGCGGTCGAGTTGCTGATCAAGGAATACCCCAACTTCAACCTCAAGGACGAGTTGGAAGCCGCGGACGTGATGCTCTCCTACGTGTTCAACGCGAACACGAAGAAGAACGGCTGGGGTGCCATGGATGCCGCGGTGTGGGAGAGCCAAATCAAGCTCTTTTCGGAGCTCGGCCAGTTCAGCAAGCGCACGCCCGCCTTGAACGAAGTCATGACGCTCGACAATCTGAAGGCGACGGACGCGGCGCGCCCGCGTATCGGCTAACCCGCCTTGACGGCGCCGGCGGCGACGGCGTTAGCGGCCTCTGCGCGGAGCAACTTCGCGCCGGCGGTTCATTGCGACAAGGTCACGGTCCGCTTCATCACGGACCGCCTCTCCGTGACGGCCCTGCAGGACGTGTCGCTGACACTGGCGCAGGGCAGCTTCGTCACGCTCGTCGGCCCTTCGGGTTGCGGCAAGTCGACCTTGCTGCGCGTGATCGCCGATCTCGTCAAGCCGACCGCGGGGCGCGTCGGCGTGCTCGGCCGGACCGCCGAACAGGCCCGGCGCGAGCGCGCGATCGGCTTCGTGTTTCAGGACGCGGCGCTGCTGCCGTGGCGCACCGCGCTCGAAAACGTCGAGCTGCCGCATGAAGTGGGCGGGCGGCGCGAGCGCCCGGCGCATGCCCGCAGCGCGCGGGAGCTGCTCGAGCTGGTCGGCCTCGCGGGGTGGGAGAAGGCCTATCCGCACGAGCTCTCCGGCGGCATGCGCCAGCGCGTCTCGATCGCGCGCGCGCTGGCGGGCGATCCCAAGATCCTGCTCATGGACGAGCCGTTTGGCGCGCTCGACGAGATCACGCGCGACCGCCTCAACGAGGAACTGCTGCGCATCTGGGAAAAGACCAAGACGACGATCGTGTTCGTCACCCACAGCATCTACGAGGCGGCGTTCCTGAGCCAGCAGGTGCTGATGCTCGCCTCGAAGCCGGGGCGCGTGCGCGAGCTCGTTCCGGTCGATTTCCCGCTGCCGCGCCGCCTGGCACTCCGCGACACGGCCGAATTCGTGAAGCTCGCCGCGCGTCTGCGCGGCATTTTGGAGACCTGCTGATGGCGCAGCCCGCCGCGATCGCCGCCAACTCGATCGAAGACCCAGCGCTCGCCGCCGCCGAAGCGCAGTATTTCGCGGCCAAGCGCGCGCGCGCCTGGCGCCGGCGCGCGATGCCGGCCGTGGGCGTCGTGACCCTCATCGCCGTCTGGTTCGCGCTGGTGGAGATCTTGAAGGTCAAGCCCTTCATCGCGCCATCGCCGCAGGCGGTGCTGCACACGCTCGTCGACAAGTTCGGCATGCTGATGGAAAATCTCGTGCCGACGGCGATCGAGGCGGTGTCGGGCTTTCTCGTGGGCAATTTCTGCGCCATCCTCGTCGCGACGCTGTTCGTCCATAAGAAGGCCGCGGAAGAGGCGTTCTTCCCCATCGTCGTCATCATCAACACGATCCCGGTCGTCGCCAAGGCGCCGATCCTCGTGCTGCTGATGGGCTACGGCCTCGAGCCCAAGATCGCGATTGCGGCGCTGATCTGCTTCTTCCCCACCCTGGTAAACATGGTGCGCGGACTGGAATCGGTGAACCCGCAGACGATGGAATTGATGCACGTCCTTTCGGCCAACAAGCGCGAGATCTTCTTCAAGGTCAGGCTCTACAATTCGCTGCCCTATCTC
>JBKOUH010000135.1:0-4491 GCA_046723285.1 Pseudomonadota bacterium | reverse complement strand
GAGCGGGCGAGCCTGGCGTGGACCGCGCCGGCGCGATGGAGGCGCATGATCTCGGCGGCGGCGGCGAGCGCGATGACGCCCGGCTCCTTACCCGGAATGCCGTCGCCGATCGGGCAGACGAGCCGCTGCAGGGCTGCTTCGGAAAGCCCCGCCGCGCGCAGCCGCGCCGCGAAGCGCGCGCGCTTAGTGGCCGAGCCGATGAGGCCGAGATAGGCGAAGTCGCCGCGCCGCAGCACGGCCTCGACGATCGCTTGATCGCGCGCATGGCTGTGCGTCATCACGAGGAAATAGGCGCCGGTCGGCGCTTTCGCGGCTTCGTCGGCCGGGTCGGTGGTGCGAATCGTCGAAGCGTTGGCCGGGTTGAACAGCGGAAACGCATCCTCGCGCTCGTCGATCCAGACGAGGCGGCATGGCAATTGGCCCAGAATCGCGGCAAGCGCGCGCCCGACATGGCCAGCGCCGAAGAGATAGACGACGCAATCGGGCGGCGTCACCGGCAGCACGATGAACTCTCCTTCGTCGGCGACGCTGCCGGAGAGAGCCTTGCGCGCGGCGCGCACCGCCGCCGCCGTTTGCGATCCCAGATCGCCCGCGATGTGCGCCGCCGAGACGGCGAGACGCCGCCCCGCTTCGTCGTTCGGATCGAAGACGAGCGCCGCGCGCCCGCCCTTTGCGATCCAATCGCGCACCGGATCGAGCCAAGCGCGGTCCGCGGCCGAGACGCGCTGGAAGTGCAGCGACACATGGCCGCCGCAGCATTGGCCAAGCTCGGGGCCGAGCGGGAATTCCTTGAGGCGCGCTGCGGGGCCCCCGCGCAGCATCGTGCGCGCGACGCGCGCCGCGCGATATTCGAGCCGGCCGCCGCCGATCGTGCCCTCGAGGCCGCGCTCGGTCACGATCATGACCGCGCCCGTCCCGCGCGGCGCCGAGCCCTTGATCGCGGCGACAGTGACGAGCACCGCCGGCGTCGCCGCCTCGATGAGCGCGGCAAGCGTATCCTGCCACGCGTTCATTCCGCCGCCTCCCGCTTCGGCGCGGCGGCGCCCGCAGCGGCGGCCGCGTCTTCGAGCGCCAGCAGCACGCGCTCGGGCGTCGCCGGGGCATCGAGATGCACCGCGCGGCCGGCCGCCGCGGCCAGAGCATCCTTGATCGCGAGGAAGACCGAGATCGCGAGCATCAGCGGCGGCTCGCCCACGGCCTTGGAGCGGTGGATCGCGGCCTCGCGGTTGCGGCCCTTTTCGTAGATCGCGACGCGAAAATCCGCCGGGCAATCGGACGCTACCGGGATCTTGTAGGTCGACGGAGCGTGCGTCGCGAGCCTTCCATCGGCGCTCCAATAGAGCTCTTCGGCGGTGAGCCAGCCCATGCCCTGGATGAAGCCGCCCTCGATCTGGCCCAAGTCGATCGCCGGATTGATCGACGTGCCGACGTCGTGAAGGATGTCGACGCGCAGCACGCGATATTCGCCGGTGAGCGTGTCGAGCACGACTTCGGACGCGGCGGCGCCATAGGCGAAATAATAGAACGGCCGGCCGCGGCCCTTGATGCGGTCGTAGTGGATCTTGGGCGTGCGGTAGAAGCCGGTGGCCGAGAGCGAGACGCGCGCCAGGAACGCCTTCTTGGCGAGATCGGCGAGCGGCAACGATTTTCGCCCATTGCGCACGCGGTTTTGCGCAAACACGACCGCACGCGGCGTGCAGCCGAATTCGGCGGCGGCGAGCGCAGCCAGGCGATCCTTGATCGCACGCGCGGCATTGCGCGCGGCCATGCCGTTCAAATCCGAGCCGGCCGAAGCGGCGGTGGCGGGCGTGTTCGGCACCTTGCCGGTGTTCGTGGCCGTGATGCTCACGTGGTCGAGCGTCACGCCAAGCTCGTCGGCCACGATCTGCGCCACTTTCGTGTAGAGGCCCTGCCCCATCTCGGTGCCGCCGTGGTTCAAGTGCACGCTGCCGTCGGTATAGACGTGCACGAGCGCGCCGGCCTGGTTGAGATGAGTGGTCGTGAACGAGATGCCGAACTTCACCGGCGTCAGCGCCAGGCCGCGCTTCAGAATCGGACTCGTGCGGTTGAACGCCGTGATTTCCACGCGCCGCCGGCGGTAGTCGGCGCTGGCTTCGAGCGCGTCGAACAGCGCCGGCGCGACGTTGTCCTTGACGATCATGTGGTAAGGCGTGACGTTGCGCCCTTTGCCGCCGTAGAGGTTGGCGCGCCGGATATCGAGCGCGTCCTTGCCGAGATGGCGCGCGATTTCGTCGAGCACGTATTCGATGCCCATCATGCCTTGCGGCCCGCCGAAGCCGCGGAACGCGGTGTTCGACACCGTGTGCGTCTTGCAGCGGCAGGACGTGATCGTGACGTTGGGGACATAATACGCGTTGTCGCAATGGAGCATCGCGCGGTCGTTGATCGCGAGCGACAGATCGGCCGAGCGGCCGCAGCGCGACGCGAGCATGAACTCGATGCCCTCGATCCGGCCCGCATCGTTGAAGCCGACGTCGTAATCGATGACGAAATCGTGGCGCTTGCCGGTCATCTCGATGTCGTCGTCCCGGTCGGCGCGCGCCTTCACGGGCCGGCCGGTGCGGCGCGCGAGCAAGGCCGCGACGGCCGCGAACAACGCCGCCTGCGTTTCCTTGCCGCCGAATGCGCCGCCCATGCGCCGGCATTCGACCGTCACCGCGGCGTCGGGCACGCCGAGCGCCGCCGCGCAGACATGCTGGATCTCGGTCGGGTTCTGGGTCGAGGTGAGCACGTACATGTCGCGATCCTCGCCCGGTATCGCGAGCGCCACCTGGCCTTCGAGATAGAAATGCTCCTGGCCGCCCGTGTTGAGCCGGCCTTGAAGCCGGTGCTGGGCGCGTTCGATGGCGCGCCGGCTCTGGCCGCGCTTCATCACGACCGGCGGCTCGAGGAAAGATTTCGCGGCCAACGCCTCCTCGACCGTCAGCAGCGCGGGAAGCTCTTCATATTCGACGCGCGCGAGCCGCGCCGCGCGGCGCGCCGCTTCAACCGTCGTCGCCGCGACAGCGAAAATGCATTGACCGACATGCTCCACGACGGCCCCGGCCGCGCCGCCTTCGGATCCGTCCGCGAAGATTGGATCGTCGCCGAAGACGGGCGCGCAATCGTTGCGGCCGGGGATGTCGGCCGCCGCCATCACCGCGACCACACCGGGCACGGCGCGCACCGCCGCCAGATCGAGCGTCGCGATGCGCGCGTGCGGCTTGGCGCTGAGGCCGAACGCCGCGAAGAGCGTGCCCGGCGGCTCCGGCACATCGTCGACATAGAGCGCGGCGCCGCTGACATGCTTCACGGCGCTATCATGCGCGATCGCGCGGCGGACGAACCCGCCCGCGTCTCGAGCCTGTTTCGGGCGCCGCGCCACCGCTCAGGTCCCGTAGCGGAGCACGTGCGCCGCGGACGGCGCCAGCGACCCCGCGCGATAGAAGCGCCACAGCAGATTGCGCGCGACCGCGCCGCGGTAGCGGGCGCTTGCGCGCATATCGGAGAGCGGCGCGAAATCGCGTGTCAGCGCCGCCGCCGCCGTGGCCACCGTCGCTTCGCTCCACGGACGGCCCCGCAACGCGGCTTCGCAGGCCGTGGCGCGCTTCGGCGTCGCCGCCATGCCGCCAAAAGCAATCCGGGCGTCGCGAACGATGCCGTCCTTAGTGTCGATCGCGAAGGCAGCGCAGACCGCGGAAATGTCCTGATCAAAGCGCTTCGATATCTTGTACGCGGCAAAGCGCAGGTCCGCCCGCGGCTTCGGAATGCGGATGCGTACGAGGAATTCGCCCCGCATCAAAGCGGTTTTGCGATAGCCCACGAAGAAATCGTCGAGCGACAACTCGCGCCAGTCTTCACCCTTGCGCAGCACGACGGTGGCACCCAGCGCCATCAACGGCGGCAGCGAATCGCCGATGGGCGAGGCGTTGGCGATGTTGCCGCCCATCGTGCCGGCGTTCCTTATCTGCACCGAGCCGAGCCGGCGCAGCAGCTCGCCGAAGTCCGGATAGACCGCGCCGATCGCGGCCATTGCATCGCTATAGGGCGCGGCCGCGCCGATCTCGATGTGACCGGCGCTCCCGGTGACGTCGCCGAGGCCGCGCACACCGCCGACGTGCACGAGCGCGTTGAGATCGCGATGCTGCTTGGTGACGTCGAGCGCCAAATCAGTGCCGCCGGCGAGGATGCGGGCCGCGGGCTCGCGCGCGAGAATGCCGGCCAGCTCGTCTTCGCTCACCGGCGCGTAGTAGCGGCGGCCGCCGGCTTCGTAGGCGAGCCCGCGCTCGCGCCGGATCGATGCGAGCAGGCCCAGCGTCTCGCGCTCGCTGCGCGAAAAACGATCCTTGTCGGCGCGGCACGACGCCAGCGCCGCGTCGACGATCGGGCGATAGCCGGTGCAGCGGCAGAGATTGCCCGCGAGCGCATCGTTGATCGCCGGGCGGTCGGCCACGCCCTGGTGATGGAGCGCGAACAGCGACATCACGATGC
>JBKOUH010000002.1:0-5267 GCA_046723285.1 Pseudomonadota bacterium | reverse complement strand
ACGTCGAGATGGTTGGTGGGCTCGTCGAGGATGATCAGGTGCGGCGCCTCGCGCGTGATGAGCGCGAGCGCGAGCCGCGCGCGCTCGCCGCCCGAGAGGCTCCCGACCTTCAATTCCGCCCGCTCGCCCGAGAAGCCGAAGCGGCCGAGCTGCGCGCGCACCGCCACCGGTTTGGCGCCCGGCATCTGACGCGACATGCATTGCAGCGGGGTCTCGTCGACGTCGAGCTCCTCGACCTGATGCTGCGCGAAATAGCCGACCTTGAGCTTGCTGCTGGCGGTGAAGTGCCCCGCCATGGCGGGCAATCGCCCCGACAGGAGCCGCGCCAGCGTCGTCTTGCCATTGCCGTTGCGGCCAAGCAGCGCGATGCGGTCGTCGGGATCCATGCGGAGATTGAGCCGCGCCAGCACCGGCGTATCGGGTGCATAGCCGACGGCGGCGCCATCGAGCGTGATGAGCGGCGGCCGGAGCTCGTCTGGATTGGGGAAATCGAAGACCAGTGTCGGATCGTCGACGGTCTCCGCGATGGGCTCCATACGCGCCAGCGCTTTCATGCGGCTTTGCGCTTGGCGCGCGGTGTGGGCCTTGTAGCGCCAGCGATCGATATAGGCCTGGAGCTTCTGGCGCTTCGCTTCCTGCTTGGCGCGCACCACCTCGACCTGCGCCTGGCGCTCGCGCCGCTGCCGCTCGAACGCGTCGTAGCCGCCGACATAGAGTGTGGTCTTGCCGCGGTCGAGGTGGAGGATGTGGTCCACCACATTGTTGAGCAGGTCGCGCTCGTGGCTCACGACGATGAGGGTGGCGCGGCAGCTTTTGAGGAAGGATTCGAGCCAGATCGTCGCCTCGAGATCGAGGTGGTTCGAGGGCTCGTCGAGCAGCAGCAGATCGGGCTCGGAATAGAGCAGCGCCGCGAGCGAGACGCGCATGCGCCAGCCGCCGGAGAAGGATTGCAGCGGCTGGCGCTGCGCCTCTTCATCGAAGCCCAGGCCGGCAAGGATGCGCGCCGCCCGCGCCGGCGCGGTGTAGGCGTCGATCGCCTCGAGCCGCTCGTGGATTTCGGCGATGCGATGTGCGTCGTGAGTTTGCTCCATCTCCTCGAGCAGGCGCGCGCGCTCGGCGTCCGAGGCCAGCACGGTCTCGATCGGCGAGAGCGAGCCCGCCGGCGCCTCTTGCGCGATGTAGCCGACGCGCGTGCCGCGCGGCATCTCGATCGTGCCCGCGTCCACCTCGTAGAGGCCGGCGATGGCTTTCAGCAGCGTCGACTTGCCCGAGCCGTTGCGGCCCACGAGCCCGATTCGGCCTTTCGGCGGAATCGCCGCCGAGGCACCGTCCAGAATCGCGCGGGTTCCGAGACGAACCGTGACATCGCTGAGCGTCAGCATGGCGCTGCTGTTAACACAGCTTCGCCGCGAGAGTCAGCGATGGCTTGCCGAGGCGGCCGGCGCGCGGACGCGCCGCCTTGCCCAATGCGGCCGCCGCGTGCTTTAAGGCCTGTTCCCACCCCCGAGGGATTCGGAATGGCGGAGGAGCCCCTCCCGCCCGACATCGCCAAGCTGAGCTTCGAGGAGGCACTGGCCGAGCTCGAGAAGATCGTGCGCGCGCTCGAAGAGGGCCGCGGCAAGCTCGAGGACTCGATCCGCGCCTATGAGCGCGGCGCGCTCCTGAAGAAGCATTGCGAGCAGAAACTGCGCGAGGCGCAGGCCAAGGTCGACAAGATCGTGATCGGGCCGGACGGCAAGCCTACGACCGAGCCCTTTGCCCGCAACTAGCCCCGCCACGCGATCGAGACCGGAGCCGCCGCCGCCGATGGAAGCGCTGAAATCCGCCATGGCCGAGGCTGCTGCCGCGATCGAGGGCGAGCTCGACCGCCTCATCCCCAGAGGTGACGGACACGAGAAGCGGCTCTACGACGCAATGCGCTATGCGTGCCTCGCCGGCGGCAAGCGGCTGCGTCCGTTCCTCGTGCTCGAAGGCGCGCGGCTCTTCGACGTGCCGCGCGGGCGCGCCCTCCGCGCCGCGGCCGCGATCGAGTTCGTGCACTGCTATTCGCTCGTCCACGACGATTTGCCGGCGATGGACGACGACGATCTCCGCCGCGGCCGGCCGACGACACACAAGCAGTTCGACGAGGCGACCGCGATCCTGGCCGGCGATGCGCTGCTGACGCTCGCCTTCGAAGTGCTCGCGCATCCCGACACGCATCCCGACGGCGCGGTTCGCTCCGAGCTCGTGGCCGCGCTCGCGTCGGGCGCGGGCGCCGTCGGCATGGTCGGCGGGCAGATGTTCGACCTCGAGGCCGAGCAGCGCGGGAAAAGCTTCTCGCTCGCCGACATCACGCGTCTGCAATCGATGAAGACCGGCCGCCTCATCGGCTTCGCCTGTGAGGCCGGCGCCATTCTCGGCCAGGCGTCGGCAGCCGCGCGGAAGGCGCTGGCGGCCTACGCCGAGGATCTCGGGCTCGCGTTTCAGATCGCCGACGACCTTCTGGACGCCGAGGGCACCGAAGCCGAGGTGGGGAAGAAGGTCGGCAAGGATGCCGCCGCCGGAAAAGCCACGTTTATCACGCACTTAGGCCTTGAGGGCGCACGCCAGCGGGCTCAGAGCCTGGCTTTACAAGCCGCTAAGCATCTGGATTTATACGGGTCAAAGGCTCAGATACTCTCAAATGTCGCGCGGTTCGTTGTAGAACGGCGGACCTAAGCGTGCGTAGAAATCCAAGTTGATCCACCGTCGGGGGACTTGGGTCAGGGAGACTAGTATTGGCTGAAAGCAAGACACCACTGCTCGATCGCGTGCGCAGCCCCGCAGAACTGCGCAAGCTGGATCCGAAGCAACTCCGTCAATTCGCTGACGAATTGCGCGTCGAAACCATCGACGCTGTGTCGAAGACCGGGGGGCACTTGGGCGCCGGCCTCGGCGTCGTCGAACTCACGACTGCTGTGCACTACCTGTTCAACACGCCCGACGACATCCTGATCTGGGATGTCGGCCACCAGTGCTACCCTCACAAGATTTTGACCGAGCGGCGCGACCGGATCCGGACGCTGCGCCAGGGCGGCGGGCATGCCGGTTTCTCCAAGCGCTCGGCAAGCAAGTACGACCCCTTCGGCGCCGCGCACAGTTCGACTTCGATCTCCTCGGGACTGGGCTTCGCGGTCTCGCGCGATCTTCAGGGCAAGAAGAACAACGTCATCTGCGTGATCGGCGACGGCGCGATGAGCGCCGGCATGGCCTATGAGGCGATGAACAACGCGGGCGCGATGGATTCGCGCCTCATCGTCATCTTGAACGACAACGACATGTCGATCGCGCCGCCGGTGGGCGCGCTCTCGGCCTATCTATCGCGGCTCATCTCGTCGCGGAGCTACCGTTCGATACGTCATCTGACCAAGATCATCGCCGAGAAATTCCCGCGGCCGCTGCGCAAGGCCGCCGAGCGCGCCGAGGAATATGCGCGCGGGCTTCTGACCGGCGGCACCCTGTTCGAGGAGCTCGGCTTCTATTACGTGGGCCCGATCGACGGCCACAATCTCGACCACCTGATCCCCGTGCTGCGCAACGTGCGCGACGACAAGGAAGGTGGGCCGATCCTCGTCCACGTCGTGACGCAGAAGGGCAAGGGTTATCCGCCCGCCGAGAGTTCGTCCGACAAGTATCACGGCGTCAACAAATTCGACGTCATCACCGGCCAGCAGGTGAAGGCGCCGGCCAATGCGCCCTCCTACACCAAGGTCTTCGCCCAGGCGCTGATCAAGGAAGCGACGAAAGACAACAAGATCGTCGCCATCACAGCGGCGATGCCCTCGGGCACCGGCCTCGACCTCTTCGCCAAGCAGTTCCCGAAGCGCTGCTTCGACGTCGGCATCGCCGAGCAGCACGCCGTCACCTTCGCGGGCGGGCTTGCGGCCGACGGCATGAAGCCGTTCTGCGCGATCTATTCCACCTTCCTGCAGCGCGCCTACGACCAGGTCGTGCACGACATCGCGATCCAGCAATTGCCGGTGCGCTTCTGCATGGACCGCGCCGGCCTCGTCGGCGCCGACGGCCAGACCCATGCCGGCTCCTTCGACGGCGCCTATCTCGGAACGCTGCCCGGCTTCGTGCTGATGGCGGCCGCGGACGAAGCTGAGCTCGTCCACATGATCGCGACCCAGGCGCAAATCGACGACCACCCCTCGGCCGTGCGCTATCCGCGCGGCGAAGGCGTGGGCGTCGAGATGCCGCAAGAGGGCGTGCCACTGCCCATCGGCAAGGGCCGCATCATCCGCGAAGGCACCGCGATCGCCATCCTCTCCTACGGCACGCGCCTTGCCGAGGCGTTGAAGGCCGCCGACGAGCTCGCCGCGCGCGGGCTTTCGACGACGGTCGCCGATGCACGCTTCCAGAAGCCGCTCGACACCGATCTCGTCTCACGGCTTGCGCGCGAGCACGAAGTGCTGATCACGGTCGAGGAAGCGGCCATCGGCGGCTTCGGCGCGCATGTGCTGCACTACTTGGCGCATGCGGGCCTGCTCGACCGCGGCCTCAAGATCCGCCCGATGGTGCTCCCCGACAAATTCCAGGAGCACGACAAGCCCGAGAAGCAGTACGAAGAGGCGGGCCTGAACGCGAAGCAGATCGTGGCCCAAGCGCTGCTCGCGCTCGGCACCGAGCAAAAGGCGGTGGTTATCCGGCCGGTGCGCGCCTAACGCATGCGGCGCAACGGCGCCGACCCCGGCAAACACGAATCGATGCCCGGGACCTAAGGGTAGCCGCTGCATCTTTTCTCCGCCCGGGCGGCGACTATATTCAGCGCCTCCATGCCTGAAGGAACCGCCATAGCCGCCGCGGGTGAGACGCCTGCGCGTCGCGGGATTTTGCGCGCCGAGTTGGGTGCCACAGTCAAGCTCGCCTTGCCGATGGCGCTGACGCAGCTCGGCCAGACCGCGATGCTGACGACCGACGTGCTGCTCGTGGGGCGGCTCGGCGCCGATGCACTGGCCGCGGCGGCGCTCGGCATGAATTTCTTCTTCCTGCTGTTCATCGTCGGCATGGGCATCGTGACGGCGACGGCGCCGCTGGCGGCGCAGGCGCACGGCGCCGGCGATGCGCGCGGCGTCCGCCGCGTCACGCGCATGGGTCTCTGGGCCGGCCTCTTCGTCGGGCTGCCGTCGAGCCTCGTGCTGGCCTTCGGCGCGCCGATCCTCGGCGCCATCGGCCAAGACCCGAAGCTTGCGGCTCTGGCCGGCGAATATCTCTCGACCCTCCTCTGGTGCAGCGTGCCGGCG
>JBKOUH010000478.1:0-5484 GCA_046723285.1 Pseudomonadota bacterium | reverse complement strand
TCTGCCAGTAGCTTAGTATTTCGCCGAGATCGGCAGTTCCTCCGCCGGGAACAGCGTGATCACCTTGCAGCCCTTGTCGGTGACGACGATCTCTTCCTCGATGCGCGCGGCCGAGATGCCGTCGGTGGCCGGGCAATAGGTTTCGAGCGCGAAGACCATGCCGGCCTTGATCTCGGTCGGGTCCTCGAACGAGTTGAGCCGGCTGATGATCGGCCGCTCGTGCAGGCCGAGTCCGAGGCCGTGGCCGAACTCGAGGCCGAACGCCTCCATCTCGTCGCTGAAGCCGATCGCGTCGGCGGTGGGCCAGCACGCCGCCACCTGATCCGAGCGCACGCCGGGCTTGATCATCGCGATCGCCGTGTCGATCCACTCGCGCGCGCGCTTGTAGGCATCCTTCTGCGCCTCGGTGGCGCGGCCGACGTTGAAGGTGCGGTAGTAGCAGGTGCGGTAGCCCATATAGGACTGGATGATATCGAAGAACGCCTGATCGCCCGGGCGGATCAGGCGGTCGGTGAAATTGTGGGGATGCGGCGAGCAGCGCTCGCCCGAGATCGCGTTGATCGCCTCGACGCAATCCGAGCCCTTGGAATAAAGGTCGTGATTGGCGAGCGCCACGATCTGGCTTTCGCGCACGCCGGGCTTCAGCGCCGCCGCGATCTGCTGATAGGTGCCGTCGACCATCGCCGCCGACATGTTGAGCAGCATCAGCTCGTCGCGGCTCTTGATCTCGCGCGCGTCGAGCATCATCTGCTGGCCGTCGCGCACCTCGATGCCGAGCTTCTGCAGTTCGAACAGCATCGGCAGCTCGACGAAATCGACGCCCAACGGCATGTCGGCCACGCCCTCCGCATCGAGCAGCGACTTGATCTCCGCGGCCGCGCGCTTGAAGAGGCCGACATCGGGATGAATGGCGCCGCGCAATCCCAAGAGGCCGGCGCGGCAATGGTCGTGATGCAGCCACGGCGCGTAGAGCCGGTGATGCTTCGCGGCCGAGCCGAAGTCCCACACATAGGGATCGCCGTTGCCGGTGAGGAGACAGTAGCGCGTGAGCTTGTCGCGCGCCCACTCGCCGATCACGGTCGAGGAGATGTAGCGGATGTTGTGCTGATCGAAGGTGAGAATCGCGCCGAGCCCCGAATTCGCCAGCGCCGCGCGCGTGCGCGCCAAGCGATATTTGTGGAGGCGCCGGAAATCGACGCGCTCCTCGAAATCCACCGCCATCTGGCCCAGCGCCATCAGCGGGCGCCGCCAATCGTGGCCGGGATCGATGTCGTCGGAGCGGACGAGCTTCGGTTCGGGCTGCTTCTTCTTGGCCATGTTCACTCCCGGCGCCGCGTTTATTGGCGGGGATCGCGCCACAGCGGCGCGGTCATGTCAACCGCGCGCCAAGTTTCTCGGCCATCCAGTCCGCGCTTTGCGGGCGGTAGCGGTAGATGCGGTTGTTGACGACGTGGTTGCCGTCTTCGACCAGCAGGAATTCGACCGGGCCCGCCGCCTGCTGCGCCAACCGTTGGGCGTGTTCCCACGGCACGATGCGGTCGAGTCTGCCGGCGACGACGAACAGCGGACACGCGATGCGCGACGCGACGCCTTTGAGCGACAGCGATGCGGCGTGGCGCTTCGCGTCCTCCGCGGTTTTGAGATGGCTGCGCACGCGGAACGCTTCGCGCGTCAGGCCCGGCAATCCCTCCCAAGCCTCGGCCCAATCGTAGGGGCCGGAGAGCGCGATGCAAGCCTTGATGCGCTTCTCGAACGCGGCGGCGCGCGGCGCGTAGTAGCCGCCGAGGCTCACGCCCCAGAGGCCAATGCGGGCCGCATCGATGTCGCCGCGCGTCTCGATCCAGTCGGCGACGGCTTTGACCGCCGCCTCGTAGTCGCCGCGGATCGGGAAGTCGTATTCCGCCTCGCCCTGCCCCGGCCCATCGAAAGCCAGCGTGGCCAGGCCGCGCGCCAAAAACACCTCCTCGTTCGTCGCCATTTCCTCTTTCGCCGAATCGAGGCCCATGATCATGACGACGACCGGCGGGCGCACGATGCCTTCGGGCTTCCTTAGGATGCCGGCGAGGACCTTGCCCATGTAGGGGATCGCGACGCGCTCGCCGTGCGGGCGGATATGGGGCAGCGCCAGCGTCCGGCACGCGACGGCCTTCTCGTGCGCGGCGCGCATCTGCGCCACGTCGTTCACGAACACGAATTTCGCGAAATGGTAATAGACGCCGGCGCGCGTCAGATGCTCGCCGGCGCTGAGCCCATGACCATTCGCGAGCGCCTCGCGGCCCAGCGCCTCGTGCACGGCCGCCCGATTGCACCAGGCCGCGCACCAATCCTCCCAGCGATTGAGCGCGCCCGTCACCTCCTCGAAATCGCCGAGCGCGACTCCGTTCGAGACGAAGCGCGGCGCCCAATGCGAGACCGCGGCGCGGACGCGCGCATCGGGAACGGGCTTGGCCGCGCCGCCAGATTTGGCGTCGTTCATTGCGGGAAATTCGCGGCCTTCCGCGCCTCCCCGCCGAGCTCGAGGATGTGCAGGCCGGTGTTCGCGCGATCGACGATGTAGATGTAGCCGCGGTCGTCGACGTCGACGTTGTTGGTCTGGATCGCCGTCTTGCAGCGGTCGGCGCCGTTCACCTTGATGCAGCGCTTGTCGGTCTTGTCGGTGATCGACGGAATGAAATAGGCGATCTCTTTCGGGTGGTAGGGATCGCGGATATCGACCGCGCGCACGCCGGCGTTGAAGTGCGCGAGGAACAGCACGCGCTTCGCATAGATCGGCGGCATGTTCTCGTTGGAGGAATGCGTGCCGAAGCGGCCGCCGCGCGTGCAGAAGCCGCCGCTCGCTTCGGGCACGGTCCAGGTCGAGATCACGATCGGCTTCGCCTCGCTGGTGATGTCGACCATCCACAGCATCTGGCGCGGCTCCTGGCATTCGTGGACCAGCGATTCGTCGACGATGGCGACGAAGTCGCGCGGGGACCCGCCCTTGTCGCGCGCGAACTCGGCAGCCTCCATCTTGAGGATCGGCAGCGTCGTGTGCGCGCCGGCCCAGGGCGGCATCGCGAGGCGCCCGACCTCGGGCGCGAGGAGATTGGCCGGCGTCGGCTCCTTGGGCCCCTCGAGAAGCTTCTTGCGGTCGACGATCTGGAGCATGCCGCTCTTGTTGGTGCCGTAGCCGAAATAGACGCGGTTGCCGGCGGGGCCGGTCGAGATGGGACCGTGCAGCTCGGTCGGGGCCGGGCCGGCGGCGCCGGGCTGCTGGCCCGGCAGGCCGAAATCGCGGATGAAGACCGGGTGCGCGGGGTCGCTGAGATCATAGATCTGCGTCATCCGCCGCGTGCGCCAGCCCTCCTTGCCCGAAACGAGGTAGGCGATGCCGGTGTCGCATTCCCACCAATTCTTGTGCGTGCCCTTGACCGGCCCGATGCGCGAAACGAGCTTCGGCTTCTCGGGCTCCGTCACGTCCCAAACTTCGTGCGCGGAATTGCCGAACGTGCGGAGCAGGTAAAACTTGCTCTTGTCGGCCTTGGGCAGCGTGCGGCCGGGGCACCAGCGCACCATCTGCGCGCCGCCGTCCTCGAACAGCCCTTCCTCGCCCGGCAGATGCGCGAGATAGCGAGGGTGCTTGGGGTCGGTCACGTCGAGGATCGAGGTGCCGTTGAATTCGGCCATGCCGGTGAGCGTGTTCACCGGCTTCGGATTGGCCGGAATGCCGCCGTGATGGCCGACGAATGCGATCCAGCGCCCGTTCTGCTCGTGCACGATCGGCTGATACGCGCTGCGCGCCTGAAGATCGCTGTAGCCCAGCAGTGTCATGTCTTTCTTTTCGGGCGGGTCGCCGATTTTCGGCGCATCGGCGGTGGCGGCGGCCCCGGTCGCGAGGAACGATGCGATTGCGAACGCTGCGGTTGTTCTCATGGCGCGATCCTCCTTTGCGTCCCTATTTCCCGCGCAATTTCTCCGCCAGCCAGTCGGCGATCAGCGGGCGATAGATGTAGGCGACGTTGTTGCAGACGTGGTTCCCCTCGGGGAAAACGACGAAATCGGCGCCCCGTGCCCAAGCCTTGAGGCGCTCGGCGTCGCGCAAGGGGAAGATCTTGTCGAGGCCGCCATGGAGGGCCAGCACGGGACAGGCGGGCGGCTGCGTGTTCGCGAGGCTGAAGCGGCGCGCGCGCTCGCCGGTTTCCGCGGCGTCGGCGCCGCCCAGCGCATAGCGCATGTTGGCGCGATAGACCTCGGGCAGTTCGGCCCAGAACGCGCCGAGATCATAGAAGCCGTTCATGCATACGGCGGCGCCGAGGCGCTTCATCGCGTAGGCCCCCTGTAGCACGAGGTGACCGCCGAAGGCCATGCCCATGACACCGATGCGTCCGTCGAGGCCGCGCCGGCCGGCAAGCGCGCTCTCGATCGCCGCGAGCACCGGTGCCCAATCGGGCCTGAGCGGCCCGAAGCTGCGCCCCTCGCCCTGCCCGGGCCCGTCGACGCTGAACGTGGCCAGGCCGCGGCGAAGGAAATGGTCTTCGAGCGCCGCGAATTCCTCCTTGGTCGAATCCGAGCCGGGGACGATGACGACGACCGGTGCCGGAGTTTCGGCGGGCCGGCGCAGATAGGCGTGGAGGGCGCCGCCGCCATGGGGAACGGCGACTGTCTCGGCGGACGGCACGAGATGCGGGGCTGCCTTGCGATAGGCTTCGACCTTGCGCGCGGCCGCGCGGTCCTTGGCCGCGAGATCGTCGAAGAACATGAACTGCGCGAAGTGGAAGAAGAGCGCCGCGCGCACATAGGCCTCGCCCGCGGTGATGCCGCGCTTGGCCGCGAGCGCCGCTTCGGCCATCGCCAAATGCCGCTCGCCCTCCTTGCTCCAGGCCGAGCACCAATTCGGCCACTCGCCCGCGGCGGCGATCAGGCGCTGCGCGTCGGTGGCGGTGATCCCAGCCACCTGGATGCGCGGCAGCCAGTGGCCGACGACCTGCTGCAAGCGGGAGGTTCCGCCGTCCATGGCGCTCACTTCTTCTTCGTCAGCGCGACCGCGTCGCGCCAGACGGTCGTATCGACGAGCTTCTCGTAGGCGACCGGCGTGCGGTCCGCCTTGATGCCGCCCAGCGCCTTCTGGCCGCGGATCACGCTTTCGAGCTTTTCGCGCGTCATGCCGTCGTTGCCGTTGGGCCAGAACTCGATGGCGATGAACTGCGGCAGCACGTTCTTGACCTCTTCGGGCGTGCGGCCGGTGACCGCCGCGATCTCGGCGACGCGGTCCAGATTCTTGGGATCGCGCAGATAGTCGCCGGCCTCGATGAACGCGGCGATCACACGCACGAACGCATCGCGCTTCTCGGCGAGCTTGTCGGCGCGCACGGCGAAGAGATTGTAGTGGTTGATCGGGCTCACCGCCTTCATCGTCATGACGACCGTGAGCTTCCGGCCCAGCTTGCTCTCGATCGTCGGCACGTCGTCGATGTGGAGGACGCCCAACTTGATCTGTCCCGCCAC
>JBKOUH010000206.1:0-4685 GCA_046723285.1 Pseudomonadota bacterium | reverse complement strand
CAGCAGACCGATCAGCGGGGCGGAGCGCTTCATGGGTTGTCCTCCTCCTAGTGGGGAAACGGCCACAGCCTGAGCTTCTCCTTGCCGATCTGCCAGAGCCGCGCGAGGCCGTGCGGCTCGACGATCAGGAAAAAGATCATGAGCCCGCCGAACAGCATCAGCCGCACATGCTCTTGTGTCGCCGTGTCGAGCGACAGGCCGAGCGACGGCAGCGCGTTGGTGAGGAACACCGGCAGCAGGATGATGAACGCCGCGCCCAGGAACGAGCCCATGATCGTGCCGAGGCCGCCGATGATGACCATGAACAGCACGTTGAACGATTCGTTGATGCCGAAGGCCAGAGTCTCGGCGCTGTTGAGGTAGAGATTCAGCAGCATCGCGCCGGCGACGCCGCAATAGAACGAGCTCACTGCGAACGCGAGCAGCTTGGTCTGCATCGGACGGATGCCGATGAGCTCGGCGGCGATGTCCATGTCGCGGATCGCCATCCACGAGCGGCCGATACGGCCGCGCACGAGGTTCTTCGCGACGAGCGCCATGACGACGACGAGGCCGAGGCCGAAGAGATATTTGGTGAGGGGATCGGCGCGCGGGCTCGTCACCAGCGGATTGAGCCCGGCGAGGAACTCGAACGTCCCGCCCTTTTCCGCGATCGAGCCCAAGAGCGTCCGCGGCGGCGACTCGATCGTGCCGTTGCTGTTGAAATTGTAGAACCAGGGCACCTTGTTGAAGAGCCAGGTGAGGAAGAACTGCGCCGCCAGGGTGGCGACGGCGAGGTAGAAGCCCTTGATGCGCAGGCTCGGCAGGCCGAACACCACGCCGACGGCCGCCGCCACCAGCCCCGACAGCAGGAAGACGAAGACCATGCCGAGATCGGGGAAGAAGACGGTGGTGAGCTTGTAGCTGGCGTAGGCGCCGACCGCCATGAAGCCGCCGGTGCCGAGCGAGATCTGGCCGCAATAGCCGACGAGGATGTTGAGGCCCAACGCGGCCATGCTGAAGATCATGAACGGGATCAAGACCGCATTGAACCAGTAGGTGCCCGGCAGCGCGAACGGCACGACGATCGCCGCGAACAGGAGCGCCAGCACGAAGACGCGGTCTTGCGCGATCGGGAAGATCGCCTGGTCGGCGGCGTAGCTGGATTTGAACTGGCCGGCCTCGCGGTACAGCATCCCGGCTACACCCGCTCGATGATCTTCTCGCCGAACAGGCCCTGCGGCCGGAACAGCAGGAAGACGAGGGCCAGCACGTAGGCGAACCAGTTCTCGATGGCGCCGCCGATGGCGGGGCTCCAATAGACTTCGGCCACCTTCTCGCCGACGCCGATGATGAGGCCGCCGACGATGGCGCCCGGCACCGAGGTGAAGCCGCCGAGAATCAGGACCGGGAGAGCCTTCAGCGCGATCAGCGAGAGGCTGAACTGCACGCCGCTCTTGCCGCCCCAGATGATGCCGGCGGCGAGCGCCACGATGCCGGCCACGGCCCAGACGATGACCCAGATGCCGCGCAGCGAGATGCCGACCGAGAGCGCGGCCGCGTGATCGTCGGCGACCGCGCGGAGCGCGCGGCCGACGCGGGTTTTCTGGAAGAAGACGGCGAGGATGATGACGAGGACGGCCGCCATCGCCGCCGCGAACAGCTCGAAGCCGTTGATGAGGATGTCGTTGCGCGCCGCCCAGATGACGCCGGCCGCGATCGCGACGGTGCCGACGGCGCCGAGCGCCACGAACCAGGTGTAGTGCAGCGGCGGCACGTCGGCGCCGTGATCCTCGGCCGCCTGCTTGCGTCCGAGCCAGGTTGCCCCGGTCAGTAGGGCGACGAGAGCCGCGGCGCCGAGCCCGAACCAGGAGAGGTTGGCGAAGAACGCCGCCGTCGCCGAGGCCTTGCCGCTGATGAACGCCGCCTCGGGGCCGACGAAGAAGCGCGCGACGAAGCAGACGAGGCCGAAGAGGCCGAAGGCGATCGTGCCCGGGCCCATCAGCGGCGGCTGCACCAGGCCCTTGCTCGTGTCGATGGCGCTGCGGACCGCGCGGGAGCGCCAGACGAAGGTGAGTGCCAAGCTCGCCGCCACCGCGGCCGCGAAGATGCCGGCCAGCGCCGCGTGCGAAATCGCGAAGTGGGACACATCGAGCTTTGCGTCGGGGATGCCGATGTCGAGCTTCTTGACGTTGGAGCCCCAGACCGCCTCGCCGAAGCCTTCAAGGAAGAAGGTGAGGCCGATCGTGGCCATGAACAGGATGATCTGCTCTTGGTTCACCATGTAGCGCAGGATCACGCGCTCGATGACGAGCGCCAGCACGAGCATGATCACGGCGGTGAGCAGAATAGCCGGGAGCAGCGGGATGCCGCGCTCCATGAGGCCCACGAGCGAGAGCGCCGCGAACAGCACCATCACGCCCTGGGCGAAATTGAAAACGCCCGAGGCCTTGTAGATGAGCACGAAGCCCAGTGCCACAAGCGAGTACATGACCCCGGCAAGGATGCCGCCGATCACGACCTCGCCGAAGAAGAGCGGGCCCGTGAGAATCTCGATCCAGGGCGAGACGAGCAGCTTGTATGCGAATTCCATGGCCCCGCCCCGCCGCTCAGTGCGCTTCGCCGAGATAGGCCTTGATCACGTCGGCATTGCGCCTGACGTCGTCGGGCTTGCCGTCGGCGATCTTGCGGCCGTAGTCGAGCACGACGACGCGGTCGGAGATGTCCATCACCACGCCCATGTCGTGCTCGATGAGCGCGATCGTGGTGCCGAACTCGTCGTTCACGTCGAGGACGAAGCGCGACATGTCCTCCTTCTCCTCGACGTTCATGCCGGCCATCGGCTCGTCGAGCAGCAGGAGATCGGGCTCCATCGCCAGCGCGCGGCCGAGCTCGACGCGCTTTTGGAGGCCGTAAGGCAGGCGCCCCACCGGCGTCTTGCGGATCGCCTGGATCTCGAGGAAGTCGATGATGCGCTCCACCACCGCACGGTGGCGGATCTCCTCTTTTTGCGCCGGCCCCCAGAACATCATGTCCCAGAAGAAATCGACGCCGGCGGTGAGCGGACGGAAGAGCGCGCCCATCATGCCCAAGCGCCGCCCGAGGCGCGTGGCGGGCCCGTGCATGCGCAAGAGACGCCCGGTCATGATGTTGTCGAGCGTCGTCATGCCGCGGAAGAGCGCCACGTTCTGGAACGTGCGCGCGATGCCGGTGGCCGCCGCCTGGTGCGGGCGCATGCGCCGGCGCACGGTGCCCTTGTAGGTGATGGTGCCTTCCTGCGGGTGATAGAAGCCGTTGATGACGTTCAGCATCGACGTCTTGCCGGCGCCGTTGGGGCCGATGATCGAGAAGATCTCGCCCTTCTTGATGTCGAAGCTCACGCCCGTGATCGCGCGCACCCCGCCGAAGCGGAGCGAGATTTTGTCCACCTTGAGGACGGTATCTCCGATCCGCCGGGCGTGCGCCTCGCTCATGCCGCCAGCGCCGGCGCCGGCAGCGCGTCCGTCACGGCGGCGTCCGCGATCTTGAGATCGGCCTTGAGCATTCCGCTGCGCCCGTCTTCGAAGCTGACCTTGGCCTCGACGTGCACGCTGGACTTGCCGCCGTAGAGCGCGGCGACGATGTCCGCGTAGCGGTCGGCGACGAAGCGGCGGCGCACTTTCCTGGTGCGCGTCAGCTCGCCGTCGTCGGCGTCGAGCTCCTTGTGCAGTAGCACGAAGCGCTTGATCTGCGAGCCGGCGAGCTCCTTGTCCGCGGCGAGATCGCGGTTGACCTGCTCGATGTTGCCCTTGATCAGCTCGTAAACCTCGGGCTTGGCCGCCAGCTCCTGATAGCTCGAATAGGGGAGATTGCGCTTCTCGGCCCAGCTGCCGACGGCGTCGAGGTTGATCGAGATCATCGCCGTCGCGAACTCGCGGTCGGCGCCGAACGTCACCGCCTCGCGGATCGCGGGGAAGAACTTCAGCTTGTTCTCGAGGTATTTCGGCGCGAACAGCGCGCCGTTGCGCAGTCGGCCCACGTCCTTGGCGCGGTCGATGATCTTCAAATGCCCGTCGCGGTCGAGGATGCCGGCGTCGCCGGTGTGCACCCAGCCATCGGCGGTCTTGGTTTCGGCGGTCGCCTGCGGATTCTTGTAGTACTCCTTGAACACGCCGGCGCTCCGGTAGAGCACCTCGCCGTTGGCATCGAGCTTCAGTTCGACGCCCGGGCACGGCACGCCGACCGTGTCGAGCCGCACCTGGTCGTTGGGCTGCACGGTGACGAACACCGTGGCCTCGGTCTGCCCATAGAGCTGCTTCATCGGCACGCCGATCGAGCGGAAGAAGTTGAAGATGTCGGGCCCGATCGCCTCGCCCGCGGTGTAGACGAGGCGCATGCGCGAGAAGCCGAGCGTGTTCTTGAGCGGCCCGAACACGAAGAGCTCGCCGAGCCAGTAGAGCAGGCGCGAACCGAGGCCGACCGGCTTTTTGGTGAGGATGTCGCTGCCGACGCGGCGCGCCACCTTCATGAAGAAGTGGAACAGCCGCCGCTTGATCCACGAGGCGTCCTCGATGCGGATCATCACCTGCGTCAGGATGTTCTGGAAGATGGGCGGCGGCGCGAAGAAATAGGTGGGCCCGATCTCGCGGAGATCCTGCATCACCGTGGCGGAGGATTCGGGGCAGTTGACGCAGAAGCCGGAGACGTAGGTCTGGCCGAGCGAGAAC
>JBKOUH010000131.1:0-4307 GCA_046723285.1 Pseudomonadota bacterium | reverse complement strand
GCGCAGGAGCTCGAGCAGGCGGCGGCGCACTTCGAGGCCGGGGCGGTCGCTGGCCATGTGGAACTCGTCGGGCGCGCGGATGTCGAGCGCCACGTCGTAGTCGCAGCGGCTCAAGAAAACCCGGTCCTCGCCCGTCACCTGCTTGTCCCAGGCGATCACCGATTCGGCGGAGGCGTCGGCCTCGGTGTCGTTGCGCACGACGAACTGCGTGAATTGCAGGCGCTTGTCGTCGATCGGCGTGATCATCGCGGCGATCACGTGCACGAGTCCGTTCGGATAGGAGAGGCGCATCATCACCGAGAACGGCATCCACCAGGTCTTCTGATAGGTGCGCATGGTCTCGGCCACGTCCATGCGCAAGGTCGCCTTGAGCTTCTCGTCGTTCCGCACCGGCACCACGGTGTCCATCACGAAGCCCCAGTCCTTCTGGGTGATGGTGAGCGAGGCGGGCTCGGGCTGCGCCTGGTTGCCGAAGCTGGCCGCGTGCACATAGGAGAAATGCGCGTTGTCGAACGCATTCTCGATCAGGCGCATCACGTTGCAGTCCCAGGTATCGCTGAATTCGTGGATCACGCGATAGCCGGGCTGGCCGAATTCGGGCACCTCGGGAATGCCGGTGAGCGGCTCGCCCAGGCACACCCACACATAGCCGTAGCGCGCCTCGCAGCGATAGGCGGGCACGCGGATGCGCGGCGGCACGCTCGCCTGCTGCGGAATGCGGATGCACTTGCCGTCGCGGTCGAAGGTCCAGCCGTGATAGCCGCAGGCGATCGCGCCCTTGTCGACGAAACCCATCGAGAGCGGCGCGGTGCGGTGGCAGCAGCGGTCCTGCACCGCCGCCGGCTTCCCGTCGGCGTCGAGCCACAGCACGATGTTTTCGCCCAGGAGCGTGAACGGCTTGGGGCCGCCGGCGAGATCGCCGAGGGGCATGAGCCCATACCAGAAGCGGCGCAGCACGGGCTGTTGCGTGACGAGCATCGAGATCTTCCTTGCGAGACGGAGCGGAACCTAGCGCAGCGACCTATGCGGCGAAAGCGCGTCAGTTGCGACGTTCGAGCAGCCCGCGCGCGATCACCTGCGCCTGGATCTCGGCGGCGCCCTCGAAGATGTTGAGAATGCGCGCGTCGCAGAGGACGCGGCTGATCTCGTATTCCTCGGCATAGCCGTTGCCGCCGTGGATCTGAAGCGCGTTGTCGGCGTTGGCCCAGGCGACGCGCGCGCCGAGCAGCTTCGCCATGCCGGCCTCGATGTCGCAGCGCCGGTCGCTGTCCTTCTGGCGTGCGGCGAAATAGGCGAGCTGGCGCGCGATCATCGTCTCGGCCGCCATCCAGGCGAGCTTGCCCGCCACGCGCGGGAACGAGACGATGGGCTTCGCGAACTGGATGCGCTCCTTGGCATAGGCGAGGCCGAGCTCGAGCGCGTTCTGCGCCACGCCCACCGCGCGCGCCGCGGTCTGGATGCGGGCGCTCTCGAACGTCGCCATCAGCTGCTTGAAGCCTTCGCCCTCTTCGCCGCCGAGAAGATTCTCGGCCTTCACCTCGAAGCCGTCGAAGCCGATCTCGTATTCCTTCATGCCGCGATAGCCGAGCACCTTGATCTCGCCGCCCGACATGCCCATGACCGGAAACGGATCGGCATCGGTGCCGCGCGGCTTCTCGGCCAGGAACATCGAAAGCCCGCGATAGCCGTCCTCGGGCTTGCCGGTGCGCGCCAAGAGGGTCATCAGATCGGCGCGCGCCGCGTGCGTGATCCAGGTCTTGTTGCCGGTCACCTTGTAGACGGCGCCGTCTCGGGCCGCGCGCGTCTTCAGCGAGGCCAGATCGGAGCCGGTGTTGGGCTCGGTGAACACGGCGGTCGGCAGGATTTCGCCCGACGCGATCTTCGGCAGCCACTTTTCCTTCTGCGCCTGCGTGCCGCCGAGGCGGATGAGCTCGCCGGCGATCTCGGAGCGCGTGCCGAGCGAGCCCACGGCGAGGGCCGCGCGCGAAAGCTCTTCGGTCACGACGCACATCGCGACCTTGCCGAGGCCGAGGCCGCCGAATTCCTCGGGGATGGTCAAGCCGAACACGCCGAGCCGGCCCACGTCCTCGAGCACGCTCATCGGGATCAGCACGTCCTGGCGGTGCCAATCTTGCGCGAACGGCTTCACCTTCTCGGCGCCGAAGCGGCGGAACTGATCGCGGATCATGCCGAGCGTCTCGTCGGCGAGCCCCGGCTCTCCGAACTCGCCCTCGAGGATCAGCTCGCTGAGGCGCATGCGCACGGCGTTGGTGTTGCCGCCGCGCACGAGCTTGGCGACGGTCGGCGTCGCGAACGCCGCGATCTCGCGCTCGCCGATGCCCATGGTGTCCGGGCGCACGATCTCGACCTGGCTCACCGCGATGCCGCCGGTCATCTGCGCGAGATATTCGCCGTAGCCGGCCTGGAGGATCAGCGTCTCGCGTTCAGCGAGCTGGCCGGCTTCGGCCAGCCGCGTCGCCCAGCCGAGGAGCTGGCGCAGGCCTTCGACGTAAGTGGCGAGCCAGGCGAAGCCGTGCGCGGCAAACTGCTCGCGCTCGAGCGCCGCCGCGTCCACCTTGGCGCCGCGCACCACCAGCGCCGCGACGCCGGCGCGCGCCGCGTCCTTGAGGCGGTCGGCCGCGGCCAGCGCGTCGCGGCAGAGCGCAAAGAGATCGGGCAGTATAAGCCCCGCCGCGTTGTCACGTTCTTTGCGCGCCGCCTGCGCCATCGCTCGAGCCCTCTCGATTCCCGGATGCAAGGCTAGCAAGAGTCGGGCCACCGAGTCCTGGGGCCGAACGTAGCGGCGAACCGGCGCTCCCCAGAAGGGACGGGCCTTTGGTGCCGCCGGAAAGATGCGCGCCTGGAGGCGCGCGGTCCCAAAGGGCGCCGTTGTCGCCTAAGTTCGCGGCGTCGGGCAGGTGCCGGCGACTTGGGTCGCGAACGGCGCCGTCGGCGGGTGGATGTTGCCCTCGGGCAAATGGCGCGCGAGGTGGACGCGCGAGTCGCGCCCGTCGCCGGCCTTGAGCCGGTCGATCGCATCGACGCGGAAGCCGCCGCGCACCTGCATGCGCAGCGGGACCCAGCCGATCGAGGCCATCTGCAGCTTGCCCTTGCCGTCGGGCCCGAGCGCCAGCAGCAGGATCGCCGAAGAGAGCCGCGGCAGCCCGATCTGGTTCGACATGAAATTGCCGAGCGAATAGGCGATGACCGTTTCCCGCCCGTCCTTGGTCACGTATTTCTCGATGGGCTGCATCACGTGCGGATGCGTGCCGATCACGGCGGTGGCGCCGGCGTCGAGCACGTCCTTGGCGAGCGACGTCTGCTTCTCGTCGGGCTTGTGCTGATACTCGTTGCCCCAATGCGGCACGAAGAAGACCGCGTGCACGTCGGCGCGCTGGGCGAGCGTGCGGATGGTTTCCACCACCTCGTCGCGCTGGTCGTAGCACTTCAGCACCTGGTTGCCGGGATCGGGCACGCCGTTGGTGCCGTAAGCGCAGCCGAGCCAGGCGATGTTGAACGTGCCGCCCGCCACCTTCACCGGCGTGATCGTAAACCACGGCGCCTTCATATCCTCGCGGCTGCGCGTGCCGGTATAGGCGAGGCCGGCGGCCTTGATGTTGGCGATCGTCTTGTCGACGCCGAGCGCGTGGCGGTCCATCGCGTGATTGTTCGCGGTCAGCAGCACGCGGAAGCCCGCGCGCTTCAGATCGGTCACGATGGAGGGGTGATAGTTGAACATCGGATAGCCGCGATAGACGCTCTTGTCGTATCGCGTGGCGGGCGCGCGCACCTCCTTGCCGTTGGAGGCGACGCCCTCGGCCGCCGGGCCTTCGAGGTTGGCGAAGCTGATGTCGGCCGCGCGGATGATGTCGGCCACCGGCTCGAAGACGGTGTAGAAGCCCTCCTTCTGATTGGCCGCCCATTTCTGGAGCATGTCGTGCGCGAGCACGTCGCCGACCGCGGCGACGCGCACGCGCGTGGTCGTGTCGGCGCAGGGCTTCTCGAACGCGATGGCTTTGGGCGAGGGGGCGGGAGCGGGGGTCTTTTTTTCCGTCGTCATCCGCGTTTTCTTGATCGGCTTCTGGGGTTTTTCCGCCTGGGCGGCGGGCGTCAGCGCCAGCATGCCGCAGTCGGCGCCCGCCAGCAGGCGGCAAAAGATCCCGGCGCGGCGCGCGGGCGAGGTCAGGGTATTCATTTCAAGCCTTTGATAAGTCGATATATTTTTCGCTGACCGAGGGCCGCCAGCGTGGCCGTGCAGCCATACTCATCTACGCGTGGCGGCCGGTTCGCATCGCCCATTTATAGCG
>JBKOUH010000075.1:0-10804 GCA_046723285.1 Pseudomonadota bacterium | reverse complement strand
GGGCTGCTGCTCGGCCTATTGATCCCTGTCTTTGCGTTGGGAACCGCGATCGTGCTCGCCGCGCGACCGATCCTGGCGTGAGCTATTGCTGCTCTTTCACGCCGGCTTGGCGCTCGAACTGGACGATCTTGTCGTCGACGCGCCAAAGCAGGGTATCGCCGTTGCGGCGCTCGAGCGGGCCGCGCGCGGCCTCGCCGGCGGCGCCGTCGCAATCGACCGCGAGCGACGCGGTGTCGATGCGATAGCGGCAGACCTCGCCGGGCGCCACGGTGACGCGGCCATCGGCAGTGAAGGTGTAGACCCTGGCCTCGGACCGATCCGGCGCATCCGCGAGCCGTACGCGCCAGGTGCCGGTGACCGCCTGGGCCGCGTCCAGGCCGGGTGCTTCCGCCTGTTGGCTGGGCTGATCGCCCGCTTTGGCCGCGCGCTGCCGTTGGCCGTCGCAGGCGGCGAGACCGAACCCTCCGAGAACATTCGCCAGAATCGCGGCCGCGAGCGCGCTCCGCCTTGCTCCATCCATGTGCGTCTCCGTGATCGGGAACGGCATCCCCGCGCGCACCTACGAAGCCGGCGCCGGGAAGGTCCGCGCCCGCGACATTGCGCCCCTGCGGCGGGCGCAACGGGCCCCAACCCGGCCCTTGACCAGGATCAATGCGGGTCTCTTCCGGCCGGAGATCATGCGCGGAGCCTGATTTGGAGGATCCGCCATGTCCCGCACTCTCGCCATCATCCAGCGCGAGCACCGCGCCCTCGCCGCCGTGCTCTACACGTTCGACCACGTGCTGGCCGACATCCGCGCCGGCAAGATCGAGCCCGACTTCGCGCTGTTCGAAACGGTGCTGTCCTACGTCCAGGACTTCCCGGACCGCTACCACCACCCCAAGGAAGACGAGGTGCTGTTCCCGCTCATCGTCAAGCGCGCGCCCGAGGTGAAGGCGCTGATCGATGAGCTGCAGGCCCAACATCACGAGGGCATTCGCCTCACCAGCGACCTGAAGTGGAAGCTCGACGCCTGGAAGAAGGCGCCGGCCAAGGGCTTCGCCGGCTTCGACGAGGCAGCGCAGAAGTTCATCGACTGGCAGCGGAAACACATGGCGAAGGAGGAGCGCACCGTGATGCCCGCGGCGCGCGAGAAGCTCCAGCCCGCCGATTGGGTGGCCGCCGATGCCGCCTTCGTCGACAACGACGACCCGATCTTCGGGGCGAACCCGAAAAAGGTTTACGACCAGCTTCTCTCCAAGATCGCGAGCCTGGCGCCCGAGCCCTACGGCTTGGCGCAGAGGAAGGAGCCGAAGCCGCCCGAGCCGATCACGCCGAGCCGGCGCGAGCAACTCGTGCAGCTGCACTGGATCTGACGCGCGACGCTACTCCGAGGCACGAACGACCGAAAACGTCGTCCTGAGGGGAAAACTCGGGACGACGCATTTCGTCCGCCATCCGTCTATCGCCGCAGCTGCAGCAGCGAGATCATGTGGAAGATGATCCAGAGCGGCACGGCGAAGGTGGGGATGAGGCTCAGCGGCAAGAGGCCCATCGAGGCGCCGGCGCTGGCATCGTAGAAGACGCCGATCGCCGAATTGCTGGTCAAGATGCCGGTGCCGACCGCGCCCGCGAAGTCGGCGAGGCCCGCGATGTTGAGCCAGAACACCCGCCGCCGCCAATCCCGCGCGTCGCGCAGCATCGCGGCGAGCACGAAGATCGCGGCCATGCCGACCGCGCCGTCGCCGACGCCGGCCGGCCACGCGAACAAGCCGGGCAGCAGGCCGAAGTCGTAGAACGCGAGGAAGACGAGGCCGAGCACGCGCCACGCCTGCACCGCCGTCAGCAGCCGGAGATCGAGGCCGAGCGCAAAGGCCCGGACGCGCGGCGACAAACGGTACGCCGCAGCGAACAGCAGCGGCGGCCCGGCGAACGCAGCGAGCACCGGCAGCGGCGGGCGTCCCAGGCCCGCCTCGAACAGGCCCGCCTGGCCGAGCGCGAGTACGGCGATGAACCAAGCGCCGAGAATCGCCGCGATATAGATACCGGCCGAGCTCGCGCGCGCGGCGTGGGCCGCATCGTTTGCATTGCGAATGAAAGTGGCCGTCATGGCGTTAGCTCCTTTTGCTTTAACGTGTATATACACCTGTTTTTCGAAAAAAATTCAGCGGCGGTCGGCGGCGCTTTCGCTTCGGACGGCGCGGATCACGGCGTCGAGCTCGCCGACGAGGCCGGCGAGACGGCCGGCGCCGAGCGCCGCCGCGACGCGCGATTGCACGCCGTGCCAGAGCGGCAGCGCGCGTTCGAGCACGGCGCGGCCGGCGCGCGTCAGCTCGAGATAGCGCTCGCGCCGGTCGGGGCCGCGCTCGTCCACGACCCAGCCCTGCTTTTCGAGCGGCCGCAGAGTGCGGGTCAACGTCGTGCGATCCATGACCAGCGTCTCGGCGAGACGGCCAAGCGGCACGCGCCCGTGCAGCGCGATGGCGACGAGCACCGAGATCTGCGTCGCGCGCAGGCCGGAGGGCTCCAGCGCCGCGTCGTAGAGCTGCGTCGCCGCCCGCGCCGCCTTGCGCAGGTTGAAGCAGGCGCAGTTCCGCACCAGCTCCGCCGCATCGATCTTGCGCGATTGGGATGTCATAATGGGTGTATATACACTTGTTGGCCGGCGGCGTCAACCCCCGGAGAGCGGCACCCCCCCCCCCCGCGCGCTAAGTGCCTGTTTAGCGGAGGAAACCTGGCGCGCTTGCGCCGGCCGCCAGACGCGCGTTCTCATGCGCGACATGCCGTGCCGGAATGGACGGCGCGGCGCTGCGGATGTTTAGTTCGCCCCGGCACCCGGTAACAGCGAGCAGGTTCATGGCCCGACCGCACGACGCGCGCGACGCCGCCTCCGCCGGCGGCGACTTCCTCTGGAACCACTGGTACGTCGCCGCCTGGGCCGACGAGGTGGGGCGGAAGCCGTTGGCGCGCGTGATCCTCGGCGCGTACCTCGTGCTGTTTCGCACCGAGGCGGGCAAGGTCGTGGCGCTCGAGAACCGCTGTCCGCATCGCAACCTGCCGCTCTCCGAGGGCAGGCTCATCGGCGACACGCTCGAATGCGGCTACCACGGCATGGTCTTCGATTGCAGCGGCGCCTGCACGCATTTGCCCGGCGAGGCTGCGCCGCCGCATTGGGCGCGCGTCCGCGCCTATCCCATCGTCGAGCGGCGCGGCTGGGTGATGGTGTGGATGGGCGATCCGGCGCGCGCCGACGAGCGCTTGGCGCCCGACTATCACGCGCGCCTCGGCGATCCCAATTGGTTCGCCTACAAGGGCCACATCGAGGTGAAGTGCGGCTACCGGCTAATCCTCGACAATCTCCTCGATCTCTCGCACCTCGCCTATGTGCACAGCTCGACCACCGGCAACCGCGCGCTCGCCGAAGAAGCCACGATCTCGACCGAAGCCGAGGACGAGCGCGTGCGCGTCACGCGCTGGATGAGCGACATTCCGCCGGCCCAGGCCTTCGTCGCTTACGCCGGCTACGACGGCAGCATCGACCGCTGGCAGGTGAGCGAATTCATGCCGCCCGCCTACATCTACGTGAACAGCGGCACGGCGCCCGCCGGGCGCGGCGCCTCGCCGGCCGAGCGCCACGGCAGCCAGGGCCTTTGGGGCTTTGTCGTCTATCACGCGCTCACGCCCGAAACCGCGAAGACGACGCATCAATTCTGGGCCGTGGCGCTCGAGGAGCGCATGGTGCCCCAGGCGATGCGCGCCACCTTCGAGCGCCAAATGCGCAACATCCCAATGGAAGACGTCGCGATCTACGAAGCGCAGCAGCGCGCGATCGACCTCGACCCCGATTCCGGCGGCGACGTCCGCCCGCGCGGCATGATCGCGGCCGACAAGGGCTTGTTCGCGATGCGGCGGATCTTGCAGCGGCTCGCAGCCGAAGAAACGCGTCCCGAATAATCATGGGCGCGAAAGCGCAGGAAAGATTGATGAGCATCACCCCCACCGCCCACTACCCTACCCTCAAAGGTCGCGTCGCGATCGTGACCGGCGGCGGTCAGGCGCTGGGGCGCGCTTATGCGCTCCACTTGGCGGCGCAGGGCGCGGTTCCGGTGATCGCCGAGTTCAACGCGGAGGCCGGCGCGCGCGTCGTGAAGGAGATCGAAGACGCGGGCGGCACGGCGCTGTTCGTTGCGACCGATGTCGCTTCGGCCGAATCGGCCGGCGCGATGGCGAAGGCGGTCGAGGCGCGTTTCGGGCGCATCGATATCCTCATCAACAACGCCGCGTTCTTCTCGAAGATCACGATGGCGCCGTTTTGGGAGCTGCCGGCGGCCGAGTGGGAGCGCGCGCTGCAGGTGAACGTCTCGGGCGCTTTCCATTGCACGCGCGCCGTCGTTCCGGCGATGCAGCGCGCCAAATGGGGCCGCATCCTCAACATCGCCTCGGGCACGCCGCTCTTGGGCCTGCCCAATTATCTCCACTACATCAGTTCGAAATCGGCCGTGTTCGGCATGAGCCGGTCCATGGCGCGCGAGCTCGGGCCGTGGAACGTCACGGTCAACACCTTCATCCCCGGCGTCACCAAGACCGAGGTCGAGCGGCCGTCGGTCTCGGACGAGAAGTTCAAGAGCTACGTCGCGATGCAGTGCCTGAAGCGCATGAGCACGCCCGACGACATGGCGAAGGTGGCGACGTTCCTCTGCTCCGACGAGGCCGCGTGGATCACCGGCCAGACGATCCTCGCCGACGGCGGGCTGAATTTCATTTGAACGTTCGGCCGGCGAGGCCTCGTCCGCGTTTGTCCTTCGAGGCCGCCGCACGAGCGGCGGCACTTCAGGACGAGGCTAGTCTTGTCGAAGCGGACGAAGCCTCATCCTGAGGCGGCCGCCCGCTTGGGGCGGCCCTCGATGGATGGACGCAAGCGAGCGATCGCCAAGAAAGCGCCGCGCCTACTCCACGAACTGGTTGGTGAAGAGATCTTCCACCTTCGAACCCGAGGGGATGATCTTTTCCTTGATGTAGAAGTCCTGGACGGCGGCGACGCGGCGCGCGTCGAACATGCCGAGCTTGGGCTGGCCGGGATAGACGAAGTCCGCGTAGTACTTGAACGCGTACTCGACCATGCCTTCCTTGCCCTTCCACGCCGGCTCGATGCCGACGAAATCGGCCGCGGCCTTCTTGGGATCGTCCATGATGTACTT
This sequence comes from Pseudomonadota bacterium, assembly GCA_046723285.1. Classification (GTDB taxonomy): domain Bacteria; phylum Pseudomonadota; class Alphaproteobacteria; order Bin65; family Bin65; genus SBBV01. Next base: position 5,627 of record JBKOUH010000075.1, on the reverse strand, counting down.
CATGCCCTTCAAGGACGCGCGCACGAATTTCCGCACCATCTCAGGCTTTTCCTTGATCACGGCGTCGCTGGCGCCGATCGCCTGCGCCATGGCCGGGAAGTAATCGAAGCTCTGGATGATCTTCACCTTGGTCCCGGTGGCGGTAATGAGCGGGATCCAATCGGGCACGCAGGCACAGGCGACGGCCTTCCCCTGCGCCACGAGCTGCCAGACGCCGACTGGGCCAGCCGCCTGCGCGTTCACGTCCTTGACCGTGAGGCCCACGCGCGCGAGCACGCCCTGGAACACGTAGTAGGTCGTGTCCTGGAACGCCATGACGCTCACGTCCTTGCCCTTCAGGCCCTTGGGATCGGTGATGCCCGAATCCTCGCGCACGACGAGCTGCATGAAGCCGCGCCCGCCGAAGAGCGCCACGCCTTTCATCGGAATGCCTTGCGGGCGCACCAGGATCGGCCCGTCGCCCAGGATACCGCCCAACGGCGCGTTGCCGGCGCCGACCTGCTTCGCCACGTCGACGCCGCCCTTCGCCACCTGGAACTCGACGTCGAGCCCCTCGGCCTTGAAATAGCCCTTGCCCTGCGCGAGCCGCACCGGCCCGAAGGCGGGCAGCATCGGCGGCGCGGGGAAGAGATACGTCACCTTCTCCTGCGCCGCGGCGGTGATCACGGGGCTGCACAAGCCGCCCGCGGCAAGCGCGCCGATCATCAGCGAAAACGTCCGTTTCATCGCAGTCTCCCTGGCCCTTGGCGCCGCGTTTAACCCGTGAAATCGGCTGCGTGCGCCCGCCGCATCATAATGCAAATGGCGGGCCGGGCGAGAGGAAAGGAACAGAATGCCAAACCGCCTGTCGTCCCCGTTTGCGCGGGGACGACAATAATTTCTTGTGGCTCTCGACCTATTCCGCGGCGGCGAGCTTGGCTCGGGTGGCGGCGGCGGCGGCGAAGCGTTCGGCCGGCAGCATCGCGGTGATGACGGTGCCGCGGCCCGGCCGGCTGCGGAGCTTCAAGCGGCCGCCGTGGCGCTCGACCAGGGCCTTGGCGATCGAGAGGCCAAGCCCGGTGCCTTGATGGCGGCGCGTCATGTGGTTGTCGACCTGGCCGAACGGCGCCAGCGCCTTCGGCACGTCCTCGCGCTTGATGCCGATGCCGGTGTCGCCGATCGTCAAATGCAGGCGGCCGCTCTTGTCGCGCCGCGCGCGCAGGCGGATGCGCCCGCCCGGCGGCGTGAACTTGATCGAGTTCGAGAGCGCGTTGATGATGATCTGCTTCAGCGCGCGCTCGTCGGCGAGGATCGGCGGCAGCACCGCCGGCGCGTCGATCTTGATGTCGAGCCGCGCCGTCTCGTCGCGGCCGCGGAAGAGGCGCATCACCGCGTCGAGCAGGCGGCGCACGTCGACCGGCTCCTCGCGCAGCTCCCACTTGCCCGCCTCGATCTTGGAGAGATCGAGGATGTCGTTGATGAGCTTCAGCAGGTGCTTCGCGGCGCCGAGCATGTCGCCGACATAGCTCGCATAGCGCGGATGGCCGAGCGCCCCAAACAGCTCGCCGTGCATGATCTCGGAAAAGCCGATAATGGCGTTCAACGGCGTCCTCAGCTCGTGGCTCATATTCGCGAGGAAGACCGATTTCGCGGCATTGGCGGCCGCGGCCTCGTCGCGCGCCTGCATCACCTGGCGCATCAGGCGATGCAGCTCGTCGCGCTGCTCGCGCAACTGCTGCTGCATCGCCTCGAGTTCATGCACGCGCTCGGCGAGCTCGGCCTGGTTCGTGCGCAGCACCCGCTCGCGGCCGATCGATTCGGTGACGTCGGTGCGCAAGCCGACGATGCCGCCCTCCGAGGTGCGCCGCTCGGCGTAGCGCAGCCAGCGCCCGTCGCGGTAAGGCTGCACCACCGGGTCGGCGGGATTGCGGTGGCGCGCCATGCGCTCGGCGAAATACCCGTCCTCGCGGCCCTTGGCCTCAGGAAAGGCGCCGGCGGCGATGCCGGCCTTCAGGATTTCCTCGAAGCGGCTGCCCACTTCGGTCGAGCGCGGGACGCCCTCGAACATCGCGGCGTAGGCACTGTTGCAGAGGACAAGGCGGTCGTCGGCGTCCCAGAGCACGAACGCGTCGGACATGCTCTCGACCGCGTCGACGAGGCGCTTTTGCGCGCGCTTCAGCGCGGTGACGTCGGTCGTGATCGCGACGTGGCCGCCCTCGGCCGTGGGCTGCGCGCGCACGAGGAGCGTGCGGCCGTCGGCGAGGCGGCGCTCGTATTCCGTCGCCTTGCCGCCGTTGAGCGCGCCGCGCTGGCGCGCGATCCACCGCTCGGTGTCGGTTTCGGCATCCGCGCCGGCGAAAGACTTGGCCTTCGCCATCGCGCGGATGAGGTCTTCGCGCGTGCGGCCGACAAGCGAGCCCAACGACGCCAGCGCGGGAAAGTGATCGAGATAGCGGTGATTGTAGAGGCGGACGCGGTCGTCGGGCCCGAACAGGATGAAGCCGTCGTCCATCGCGTTGATGGCGTCGAGCAGGCGCTGCTGCGCCTGCTTCACAGCGGTGATGTCGGTGGTGATGGCGACGCGCCCGCCCTCGCCGGTCGATTGCGTGCGGATGAGGTAGCTGCGTCCGTCGGCGGTCTCGCGCTCGAACTCGGTCGAGCCGAGCGCGTTCACGAAATCGAGCTGCTCCTCCGCCCACTTGTCGGGGCCGCCGGCCTCGTCGACGCCGCGGAACGCCCTCGCCCGCGCATTGCATTCCATGAGCTCGGCACGTGATCGGCCGGCCAGCGGCAGGAAATCGCGGAATTGCGGGTACTGCTCGATCAGGCGCTTGTTGTGCAGCACCACGCGCTCGTCGGGGCCGTAAAGGACGAAGCCGTCGTCCATCGCCTCGATCGCGGCGAAGAGGCGCTGCTCGGCGCGCTTCAGGGCCGTGATGTCGGTCGTGATGATCACGCGGCCGCCCTCGGCGGTCTTGCGCGCGCGGATGAGATAGTTGCGGCCGTCCGCGATTTCGCGCTCGTACTCGGCCGTCTGGTTGCGCTCCAGCGTCTGGATTTCCGTAGCCGCCCAGCGTTCGGGGCTGCCCTTGATCTCGCTGGCGGCAAGAAAGCCCTTCTCGGCGGCATAGCGCAGGCATTCTTCGCGCGTGCGCCCGGCGAGCGGCGCCAGATCCTTCAAGACCGGATAGAGCTCGAGATAGCGCCGATTGTGGGTGATGAGGCGATCATCGGGCCCGTAGAGGACGAGCGCGTCGTCCATCGCCTCCATAGCGGCGACAAAGCGGTCCTCGACCTGCTTCAAGGCGGTGACGTCGGTGGCGATGGCCACGCGCCGTCCGCCTGGCATCGGATGCGTGCCGACGAGGAGCGTGCGGCCGTCGGCCGTGCGCCGCGTGCGCCGCGTCTGCGTGTCGGAGCGAAAATCGGCGACGCGCTGCGCAATCCCCGCTTCGGTGTTGCGGACATAGTCGTCGCTCGCATCGAAGAAGCCGGATTGCAGCGCGGCGCGCGCCTGATCCTCGAGCGTCATGCCGACGATCGAGGTCCGGCCCGTCGCTTGGTGATAGGTGAAGTGATCGAGATAGCGGCGATTGTGCATCACGACGCGCAAATCGGAATCGTAGAGCACGAAGCCGTCGCCGAGCGCTTCGATGCTGTCGCGCAGCACCTCTTCGGCCTGGCGCGCGCGTTCCTCGGCGGCGACCCCGTCGCAGAACGAGCGGTAGCCGTTGCGCAGCAGGAAGACGAGCGCGCCCATGTAGATGACGGCCATGATGCCCATGACCACGCCGGTGCGCGTACCGGCGGCCAGCAGCAGGATCGTGAGCGGCGTCATGGCGGGTAGCGCATAGGCGAGCGCCGCGGCCGGCATGCTCGGCGCTGCCGCCACGATGCCGGCCGACATGCCGGCCAGAACGCAGACCAGGAAAAGCTGGAGCTCCAGGCGATCGGGCACGAAGAAGATCAGCGCCGACGCACCCCAGATGAAGCCGGGCACGGCGTTGGCGAAGATCGACCGGCGCACGAAGCGCGCGGTGGCCGGCCGCTGCTGCGGAACGCGCCGCGAGCGATCCCAGCGCCAGAGGCCCAAGGCGCCGACAAACCAAACGAGCGCAACCCAGCTGAGGTTGAATGCCGGTGGCACCAGCGGCCAGAACACGGCGGCCGTCAGCGCCGAGATCGACCATTTGACCGCGACCAGGATGGGGACTTGGCGCCGGAGCGCCTGGCGCTGGTGCGTGAGCAGCGCGTCGCCGATACCGGCGGGCGATGGAAACAGCCACGCCCAGGCGCGCTTGGCCGCGCCCGATCGCTGCTGGTCCTTGCCGGCCTCTAGCGCCGCGCCGTGCTTCATACCGTTCCTTCACGCGACAACGCGGCCTGCCGGAAGCGCTTCCGGCGGCAGCTTGCCCACCGGGCAAGCTTGGGCGGTTTGGGTTAATGAAGCGTTGATCGGCCGTTGGAAGCCTCAGTTTTTCTTCGGTTGACCGGCAATTTCTCTTGATTGACAGCCGCCTAGGGCACCCCTAGCTTTCCCCCATCGCGCCGATTTGAGCGACAGCTTGCGGGCGCGTTACAAATGCAGCTAAAGCGTTGCGGCGGCCACCCGCCCAGCGATCCAAAGCTGCGGCGGGATTTTTGTGTCCGCCGCTCCTTACCCAAGGCGCGCGCACCCAATCGTCCCGCTCGGAAAAACCCGGCCGGGACGTTTTGCGTTCCGGCGCATCGGAAGGAGCGAAGGACATGGAGACGCGTCGGACGATCATCCTGGCGGGGCTGGCGAGCCTCGCCGTGGCGAGCACGGCCTTGGCCGAGCCGCCGAAGCGCATCACGCTCGATTGGGCCTACTACAATCCGGTCAGCCTCGTGCTGAAGGACAAGGGCTGGATCGAGAAGGAGTTCGAGAAAGACGGCATCGCGATCCGCTGGGTGCAGAGCCACGGCTCCAACAAGGCACTCGAATTCCTGAACGCCGGCGCGATCGAATTCGGCTCCTCGGCCGGCGCCGCCGCACTGCTCGCGAAGATCAACGGCACGCCGATCCAGTCGATCTACGTCTATTCGAAGCCGGAGTGGACCGCGCTGGTGACGCGCGCCGACACCGGCATCAAGACGGTCGGCGATCTCAAGGGCAAGCGCGTGGCAGTGACGCGCGGCACCGATCCCTACATCTTCCTCTTGCGCGCGCTCGCCGGCGCCGGGCTCTCGCAGCGCGACATCCGTCCGGTGCTGGTGCAGCACGCCGACGGCCGCACCGCGCTCGAGCGCGGCGACGTCGACGCCTGGGCCGGGCTCGACCCGATGATGGCGGCGGCGGAGGTCGAGCACGGCGACGTGCTGTTCTATCGCAAGCCCGAAGCCAACACCTGGGGCATCCTCAACGTCCGCGAGGATTTCGCCAAGGCGAACCCGGAGATCGTCGTACGCGTGCTGCGCGTCTACGAGCGGGCGCGGAAGCACGCGATCGCCAACCCGGCCGAACTGCGCGACACGCTGGCCAAGGCTGCGCGCCTCAACGCCAAGGTGTCCGCCAAGCAGCTCGAGCGCACCGATCTTGCCGATTCGGTGATCGGCCCCAAGCAGCACGAATCGATCCTCGCCGCCGGCGTCGCCCTTCAGAAGTCCGGCGTGATCGAGGCGAAAGT
>JBKOUH010000215.1:0-5511 GCA_046723285.1 Pseudomonadota bacterium | reverse complement strand
CGTCAGCGCCTTGACGAGGTCCTGCGGATCGGGCGGCGGCCGCGCGGCGTCCATCGATTTGACGGCGCGCGTATCGGAATCGGCGGCGACCGGAGAATAGGCGTCCTTCAGCGCCTCGAGCCTTGCATGAAACTCGTGGTGGACGAGGCTCGAGAGGATCGTCGCGCACTGGCGGAAGCCTTCGGCGTCCGCGCCGGCGAGCGCGCCCTCGGCGAGGCACATCGAGACGATGTCGCGCTTTCGGAACGGAATGAAATGCGCGCGTTCGGGCGAGGACCCGTCCATGGCTTCCTCCGGCCATCATGTTATGCCGGACGGCGGGGCGCCGGAAGCGCCCTATTCCCCGCGAAGGAATTGCCTTCATGCCCTGCCTGGCGGAACATCGGCGCGATCGCATGGACCGGGACGCCAACAGCTTCGGTGCGCGCCTGCGCTGGTGGCGCGAGCGCCGCGGACTCTCGCAGCTCGCGCTGGCCGGCGCGGCCGCGACGACGCAGCGCCATCTGAGCTTCCTCGAATCGGGACGGACGGCGCCGAGCCGCACGATGGTGCTCCGCCTCGGCGATGCGCTCACGCTGCCGCTGCGCCAGCAGAACACGCTGCTGCTCGCGGCCGGTTTCGCACCGGCCTGGCGCGAGCGCGATCTCGCGGCGCCCGAGCTCGCCGAGGTGAACCGCGCGCTTCAGTTCATGCTCGACCAGCAGGAGCCCTACCCCGGCTTCGTCGTCGACCGGCGCTGGAACTTGCTGCGCGCCAATGCCGGTGCGGGGCGGCTCGTCGAATTCCTGCTCGGCCCGGCCCCGCCGCCGGCGCCGGGCGCGCCGCCGCCGAACCTCGCCGAAGCCCTGCTCGCGCCCGATGCGCTCCGACCGTTCATCGTAAATTGGGAGGACACGGCGCGCGACTTCCTGCGCGGCGTTCAGGCCGATGCCGCTGCCGACGGCACGGCCGAAACGGCCGAGCTGCTGGCGCGGCTCCTCGCCTACCCCGGCCTGCCGGCGCTCTACGAAGCGCTGTCGCCCGAAGACGCCAAGGCGCCGGTGCTCGCAATCGATTTCCGCAAGGGCGATACGTCGTTCCGACTTTTTTCGACGATCGCGACGCTCGGCACGCCGCTCGACGTGACGCTGCAGGAAATCCGCATCGAATGCTTCTTTCCCGCCGACCAGGCCAGCGCGGCGCTGTTGCGTGCCTGGGCCGCGCGGGGGTGAGGCAGGCATGAACGAGCGGGCCGGCGTCCTGGCGGGGATGCTCTCCTGCATCTTCGGCGGCGGCGCCGCGGTGGCGACGCGTTACCTCGTGCACGACCTGGATCCGCTGGCGCTCGCGGCATTCCGCTTCGGGTTGGGATTTTTCATCCTCCTGCCGCTGGCGATCCGGGAGCGCTGGCCGCGCGGGCGCGACTGGATCGGCGTCGCCTTCCTCGGACTCCTTTTCTTCGCGTTCTTCTTCATTCTCTACAACTGGGCGCTCGCCTACACGACGGCGGCGCACGGAGCGCTGGCGCTCTCGGTGTTGCCGCTCGTGACCATGGCGCTTGCCGCGCTGCTCGGCGTCGAGCGGCTGACGGCGCGCAAGACCACCGGCGTCTTCATCGCGATCGCCGGCGTCGCCGCGGCGCTCGCAAGCGGCCTTGTCGCGGCGCCGTCCGGCGCCTGGCGCGGCGATCTCATCATGGCGGCGGCCACGGTGTGCATGGCGCTCTACAGCATCTGGTCGCGACCCTTCGTGGCGCGCTCGAGTCCGATGGGCTTTCTCGTCGCCGGCATGGGCATCGGTTCTTCCGCCGTGATCGCGGTCGCGCTGTTGCGCGGCAGCTTCGCCCCCGTGACCGGTCTCGCGGCGGCCCAATGGGGCGCCCTCCTCTATCTCGGCGCATTCGGCGGGGCCGCCGCGTTCTGGCTGTGGATTTGGGCCCTCCAGCGCGCGACGCCGACGCGGGTCACCGCGACGATGACCATCAACCCGGTGGCGGCCGGCGTGTTCGCGGCCCTGATCCTCGGCGAGCCGTTCGGCCTCAGTCTGGTGCTCGGCGTGGCGGCGGTCCTCGCCGGCATCTCGATCGCCGCCACCGAAGCGCGCGGCCGCGACGCCGCGGCCACCTGATCGTCCCGCGGCATATTGCGCGGTCCTCGGATGTCGAGGAGCGCTGCGCCGCGTTCATTCCCCGTGACGGAATTGAACGCAATTGATCCGAACGCGAAAGTCCGGTCTCATCATTACGAGGTGCCGGGCGATGAGCGAGCGGATCGGCGTTCTGGCCGGGGTGGCGTCCTGCGCGCTCGGCGGCGCGGCCGGAGTCGCGACGCGCGCCGCCGTCGGCGAGATCGACGCGTTCGCGCTGGCCTCGTTTCGCTTCGGCCTCGGCTTTCTCATTCTTCTGCCAATCGCGCTGCGCGAGCGCTGGCCGCGCGGCCGTGATTGGATCGGCGTGGGGCTGTTGGGGTTGCTTTTCTTCGCCGTCTTCTTCGTGCTGTTCAATTACGCGCTCGTCTACACGACGGCCGCGCACGGCGCGCTGGCACTCTCGGTGCTGCCGCTGGTGACGATGGCGCTGGCCGCGCTGCTCGGCGCCGAGCGGCTGTCGCGGCGGAAGACGGCCGGAGTCTTCGTCGCCATTGCCGGCGTGGCGGTGGCGCTCGGCAGCAGCCTCGATGCCGCGCCGCCCGGCGCCTGGCGCGGCGATCTCATCATGGTGGGCGCCACGCTCTGCATGGCGCTCTATAGCATCTGGTCGAAGCCGTTCGTGGCGCGCTCGAGCCCGCTCGGCTTTCTCGCCGGCGGGATGGGTGTCGGCGCCACCGCGGTCACGATCTTCGCCGTGCTCAACGGCAGCTTCGCGCCGGTCCCCGCGCTCAGCACCGGCGCGTGGATCGCGCTGGCCTATCTCGGGCTGATCGGCGGCGCGGTCGTGTTTTGGCTCTGGATCTGGGCCTTGCAGCACGCGAGCCCGACCCGCGTCACCGCGACGATGACCGTCAATCCGGTCGCCGCGGGCCTGCTTGCGGGGCTGCTGCTCGGCGAGCCCTTCGGCCTCAATCTGCTGTTGGGCTGCGCCGCGGTCCTCGCCGGCATTGCCATCGCCACGACCGAGCCGCGCGCTCGGCCCGCTCCGGCGACCTGATCTTTCCGCGTTTACGAGCCGTTATACGCGCAGCAGACGCGGACCAGGCCCGCGCGTTGAGGGTCACGAAGCTCTGATGTGCCGCGGACGCGCGCGAGCACGGCAGCCTCACGACGGAGCCGCCGCATTTACATAACGCGTCGCGTGTCAGCGTGCGCCGGCGGCGGGGAACCGGACTGCACACGGCGGCGTTATCAGGCAGGCCACGTGCCGACCCTTCTCTCTCGGCATCGGGGGTCGCATTTCGAAGGAGGTCTGCCATGCGCATTACATCGCTCGGGTTCGCCGGCGCGCTCGCGCTCGCGATTTCAGCGCCGCTCGCGGCACCCGCCGAGGCCGCTCCCGCACATTGCTTCGATATGTTTGGCGCGGCGATCGGGCCCGGCTACGACACGACGGCGGCCAATCTGAATTGGATCGCCTGGATACAAACGCGCGGCGGCACCTGCCGCGCGCTGCAGCCGGACGAGGTCGTATTTTTCAGCGCGCGTCCGCTCGGCTACCCGGCGGAATATGTGACCACAGTGGCGCCGGCCGCTCCGCCGTCGGCGCCGTCGGTGCTATCGTCGCAGCCGCCGACGACGGTGCAATCGGTCTGGTTCGGCGACGCGGTTCGGGCGGCCGAGTTGGTGACCATCGCCTATGCCGATCGCGGCCGGCCGGTGGCGATGGTGTCCGACACCGGCCGGGTCATCTATCGCGCGGATGGCGTGTGGCGCATCTACGACGTCACGTGGCGCGACGGCTATCGCCGCCAGGTCGCGGTGCACATGCAGCCCAATCGCGGCTATTTCGGGATCGAAGCCGACGATGGCGAAAACTGGAGCGCCGCAGTCTATCTCGGCCGCTAGCAGCGCAATCCGGTCTCGGCCGATATGAGCCTCTATCGGCCGATAGGAGGCGCGGACGCCCCGCTTCGGCGCCGGCGTCCGCCGCCTCTGACGGCGAGCGATTTCTTTAATGACGAACGGCGGCACGCCGCGGTGATGCCGCGACGTGCCGCCCGTGCCGTTTATTGGACGTTGAACACCTTGACGACGGGCGCGCTGCCCATCATCAGCGGCTTGTCCTCGGCCTGGCTCCTCGTGCCGAACTCGTAGCGGCCCATCTTGCCCGTATCGACGTGCAGCATGGCCATCAGCTTCGAGCCCTTCTTGATCCGCTTGGTCAGGCGAACGACGACCTTGTCGGCCGTGCCCTTCTTGACCGCGGTGTGGCCGATCGAGCCGGGCGCCACGGGCTTGCCGTCGGCGCTCATCTCGTGGACCACGACCCAGCCATCCTGCTCCATCATGACATGGTCGATGGTGACGGTGCCGCGGCGGATCGACTGATCGGAGACCGCGAGCTCGGCCTTGGGGCCCGGCGGCGGCGGAGGCGGCGTCGCCGGCTTGTCCATCGAAGTGCAAGCGGATGCTCCGAGCGCCAATACGGCGAGCCCGGCGAAAGCAAGAATACGCATAGTGAAGTCCCCTTCTGTTCGAGTTTGAGAGCCGGCGTATCGATCCCCGAATGCGCCGGCCCAACGCTATAAACACGCGGAGGCCGCACTTCGTCCAGCCCGAACGTGGGCATGCTTGCCGCGGCGCCGCGCCGCTCTGGGCCTCCGCCGCCGGCGGGCATAGCGGCCTGAAATACCGACGGAAATCATATCGCAACGCCCGCCGGCTATATTAGTGTCGGTGCCGATCGCGAGGGCAGCGGGAGATGCGCAGGCGTCGATCCGGCTCAGGAGGGGGCCGCCCTAGGCCGGCGGCGGCGGCACGGGCGCACGCATGAGCCTGCGCAGCCGCCTCAGCATCCTTGTCGGCCTGGCACTGGTTCCGCCGATCGGGCTCCTCACCTACGACACGATCGAGACGCGCTTCCGCGAGCGCCAGCAATTGCGTGACCAGGCCCTTTACCAGGCCCGGCTCGTCGCCGGTCAACTCGAAGCCATCATCGGCGGCGCATCGCGCCTCAGCTGGGCCCTCACCCATCAAACGCGCATCATCCGCGCCGACCTCGCGCGCTGCAGCGAGCTGATGCGCTCGATCGTGAACGATGTACCGCTCTATCGCGCCGCGATCGTCACCGACCGCGGCGGCAAAGTCATCTGCAGCTGGCCCGAGGTCACGGGCGTCAACCTCGGCGACCGCGACTACGTCATTCGCGCGATGGAACAGCGCGACATGGTCGTCGGCACGATGATTCCGCGCGGGCGAATCACGGGCGCCAGCGCGCTGCCGATGGCGCGGCGCTATCTCGCGCCCGATTCGCAGAGCGAATTGGGCGGCGTCGTCGTGCTCGGCCTCGACCTCGATCTCCTCGCGCGCGGCTTCCAGGAGCGCTACAGCTGGAGCGACCGCTATCTCAGCGTCGTCGACCGCGAGGGCACCATCATGATC
>JBKOUH010000340.1:0-3133 GCA_046723285.1 Pseudomonadota bacterium | reverse complement strand
ATTCGGCGATCATTGCAAATCAAAGAGCGCCGGGCGCCGGATTGCCGCCCAATCGGCGCCCAACGCCGCGCGCGCGGCGCAAACGGCCGCGGCCCACGCGCTACTGCATGAACCAGCCGTGGCTGACGACCAGCGATTGCCCGGTCAACGCATTGCTCTCGAACGCCGCGAAGAACAGCGCGAGTGCGGCGACGTCTTCGACCGTGGTGAATTCGCCGTCGACCGTTTCCTTCAGCATCACCTTCTTGATCACGTCCTCTTCGGAGATCCCGAGCTCCTTCGCCTGCTCCGGGATCTGCTTTTCGACCAGCGGCGTGCGCACGAAGCCCGGGCAGATCACGTTGGCGCGCACGCCGTGCGCGGCGCCCTCCTTCGCCACCACCTTGGCGAGGCCGATGAGGCCGTGCTTGGCGGTGACGTAGGGCGCCTTCAGCACCGAGGCTTCCTTGGAGTGCACCGAACCCATATAGATGACGCTGCCGCCGCGCCCCTGCTTGTACATCTGGCGCAGCGCGGCGCGGGTGGTGAGGAACGCGCCGTCGAGATGGATCGCGAGCAGCTTCTTCCATTTCTGGAAGTCGAATTTGTCGAGCGGATCGACGATCTGGATGCCGGCATTGCTGACGAGAATGTCGATGCCGCCCAGCGCCGCGATTGCCTTCGCGAAACCGGCCTCGACCTGCTTCTCGTCGGTCACGTCCATGGCGACGCTGATCGCGCCGCCGCCCTTGCCCTTGAGTTCCGCGGCCGCGGCATCGGAGCCCTTCTGGTCGAGATCGGCGATGACGATCTTGGCGCCCTCCGCGGCGAAGGTTTCCGCGATCTTCTTGCCGATGCCGCTCGCGGCGCCGGTGACGAGTGCGACCTTGTTCTTCAAGCGCATGAGTGTTCTCTCCCGTTCCTGTGTCTATCGGAGGTAATCGTGAACGACCTTGCCCAGGCCGAGGGTGACGTCGGATAGAATGTGGACCGCGGAAACCACCTCGAGCACCGGCAGCTCGGCGACCGGCGCAAGAGCGTGCGGTGTGAGCGAGAGCGCCGCGGGCCCGGTCCAGGCGCCCTTCACCTCGACGTCCTCGAGATAATATTCGACGAGCTCGCAGATCCGTGGCGTGCCGTCGACGTGCGGAATGATCTTGAGCAGGAAATTGGGCGCGGCGAGCGCCGCCTTGACCGCGGCACGGTCGGCCTGCTTGTGCTTGTAACCCATCGTCGCGGTGGCGACGCGGACCGGGCCGTAATCGAGCGTGCCGACAAGCTCGTCGATCTCGGCTTTGAGGCTCGGCTCCGCCAGTTTCTTGGGAAAGCCCCAGAGCTCGCGTCCGCCCGCGATCGGTGGATGGTCGTTCAGGAACATGCAATGCGAATAGCCGCCCTTGCGGCCGCGGAACGACACCGGAATGACCTGGCCGCTCTCGGTGTAGTCGCCGAAGCCGGTCGAATCCGGCATGCGGATGAACTCGAACTTGACCAAGGGCTCGTCCATCTCGAGCGGCTCCGGCACGATGCGGCGCAGCTGCTCGGGCTCGGTGCGGTAGGTAATGATGAGGAATTCGCGATCGACGAATCGGTAGGGTCCGGGCGGGTAGGCCGGACTGGTGAGCGGCATGGCAAAGGCCCGCTCGCGGACGTCACGCTCTTTCATGTCAGCGTTCCTTCGATTAATCCATGTGCGTCGCGCACACCGTTGCCGCGGCAGGCCCCGGATCAGATGGCGCCGAAATCGAACGTCTTGACGCCGAGCGTGCGGTCGGCCGGCTCGAAAATCGCGGACTTGCTCAAGCTCCGCATCGCGTCCTCGTATCCGGCGCGCCAATGGTCGCGCATGCTGAGGCGCGAGAACTCGTAGTCCTTGGCCTGGTTCTCGTAGCTCTTGGCGCGATAGATGAGGTGCACGATGTTGAGGCTCTCAGTGCACACGAGCGGCCGCAGCTCGGCCACTTCGGGATCGTCCAAGAGATCCGGCGGCAGCTTCGCCAGCAGGCGCGCTACGGCGCAGCGGAATTTCTGCGTGGACTTCACCACGTCGGTCATCGCCCGCGTGCGGCTCGAATATTGGATTTCCTTCTGGCGGACCGCGACCTCGGCAAGATTGCGCGGCGGTTTGCCGCGCGCGCTCCAGAGATCGACCTGGAAGGCGAGCGTGTCGCACTCGCGCGCATTGTCGAGCAGCCATTGCAGCGGCGTGTTGGAGATGAGGCCGCCGTCCCAATAGAGCTCGCCGTCGATCTCGGTGGCCGGAAATCCCGGCGGCAGCGAGCCGCTGGCGACGATGTGCTCGGGGCCGATACGGTGCCGGGCGTTGTCGAAATAGACGAAATTGCCGCTCTTCACGTTGACGGCGGCGACGGAGAAGCGCGTCTCGCGGGCGTTGATGCGGTCGAAATCGACCAAGCGCTCGAGCGTCGTCCGGAGTTCCGCGGTATCGTAGAAGCTCGTGGGGCCCGGCGCGCCGGGCAGCGTGAACCACGGCGGCGGAATCCGCGGCGCGAAGAAGCCGGGCTGGCCGCGCCACAGGGCCGAGGCCGCGCTCACGTCGAGCAGCGCGCCGCGCGCTGCCTGATTGTCGAGCAGCGATGCCAGGCCGAGCCCGCCAAGATCGGGCAGTAACGGGGTCGTGATCGCTTCCCAGAAGCTCCGGAGACGATCGACTCGCTTTTCCCGCGGGTTGCCGGCGATCAGCGCACTGTTGATCGCGCCGATCGAGATGCCGGCGAGCCAATTGGGCACAAGGTCCGCCTCGTCCAGCGCCTGATAAACGCCCGCCTGATAGGCACCGAGCGCGCCGCCGCCCTGTAGCAGCAGCGCCACGCAGCCGAACCGAGCACGGCGCTCCGCGCGGTGCGAATAGCGCCGGTCTGCCTCGGAGCGTTTCTGTTTGTTCGCCGGCGTCGGATCGGGATCGAGCATGAATGACCTTCGTTGCGCGAACGGCGCTGCGATATGGGCGCGATACGGCGCCGAGGGAAGGTCTCAACGTGCGACGCGTGTGTGGCAGCACGGTGACGCGGAGATTGAATCGCCGCAATCTTCGCTGTGCCGGAGCGTTTATTGCCGCTTGTCCACGAACCGCGGCGCCTTGACGCTGCTTTCGAATTCGCGCGCGATCGTGCCGATCGGCAGCACTTCGACG
>JBKOUH010000286.1:0-5393 GCA_046723285.1 Pseudomonadota bacterium | reverse complement strand
CGAGCTGTTGCAGGACGTGGTCGAGGCCGCGCAGCGGAACGGTGGCAACGTGACGCTCAAGACCAAGGGCCCGATGCGCGTGACCATCCGCCCCAACGGCTTCCGCCGCTGCATGACCAATCTTATCGCCAACGCCGCGCGTTTCGGCACCGGAGTCCAGCTCCAGGCGCAGCGGAAGCCGCATTTCATCGAGATCACCGTCGACGACGACGGGCCCGGCGTGCCCGAAGACAAGCGCGAGGATGTGTTCCGGCCGTTCTACCGCCTCGACAACGAGCGCAACGAAAGCACCGGCAGCGCCGGCTTGGGCCTCACCATCGCCCGCGACGTGGTGCGCGCACATGGCGGCGACATCCAGCTTTCCGAATCGCCGTTGGGCGGCTTGCGCGTGCTGGTCCGGCTGCCGGTGTGATTTTCACGCGGAGAAGCGGAGATCGCGGAGATGGAGATAGGAAGAAAGCGCGCCTTCGGCGGCAATGTGGTGCTTGTCCTTCGCCGACTCCTCCGCGACTCCGCGCGGAGCATTGCTGCTCCGGACCGATTTCCCAATAATAGCCCTGTTTCGCGCGATCGATTGATTGAAAGGATCAGACTCTGAACGGCAATGTCACCATTTCGCTGCCGAAAGCGCATCCGGCGCGGGCGCAATTTCGCGCGCGTTTTCCGGTGCTGTACGAGCGCTTTCGGCTGTTCCGCTGGAAGTTGAAGGATCTTTACCTGCGCCTGTCGGGCCGCGGCGTGTTCCGCCGCTTGGCCGCGGCGGCAAAGAAGCCGCACATATCGAGATCGAGACGATCAGCAAGTGCAACGGCACTTGCGGCTTCTGCCCAGTGAACCGCAATTCCGACCCGCGCAAGACCATGCGCATGGACGAGGCGCTGTTCCACCGCATCATCGACGAACTCGCGGCGTGGGACTATCGCGGCACGCTCAATCTCTTCTCGAACAACGAGCCGTTTCTCGACAAGCGCATCTACGACTTTGCCGCCTACGCGCTGACGAAGCTGCCCGAGACATTCGTGCAGATCATCAGCAACGGCACCGCGCTCGACGTTGCCGGCGCCGAGCGGATTCTGCCGAACCTCTCGCACATGGTGATCAACAAATACGCCAACGCATACAGGCTGCACGACAACGTGGCGGCGATCATCGCGCATCTCGAAGCCGAGCACCCCGAGCTCGCCGACAAGCCCGTGGTCGGATACCGGCTGCTCGACGAGTTCAAGACCAATCGCGCCGGCAACGCGCCCAACCGCAAAGTGCGGACGCCGCATTTTAAGAGCCCCTGCGCGTATCCGTTCTTCCAGATGGTGATCCGGCCCGACGGCAAGCTCTCGATGTGCTGCAACGACGCGTTCGGCGAGGACACGCTCGGCGACGTGACCACGGAGGGCGTCAAGGGCGCGTGGCTGAATTCAAACCGCCGTTCGGTGCAAGAGGCCATGCTGAAGGGCCGCCACACGATCCCGCTCTGCGCCAAATGCGACAACCTCGCCTGGTCGCGCCCGAAGCGCATCGCGAAGGCCATGGCGAGCGGGAATTTCACGGGCGCATAGGCGCCGCGCCCGGGAGGACACGAACGTGGGCGTAGCTCAGATAAACACCTGCATCGCCTCGTGCGGCGAATCGGCGTTCACGAGATCGACGCGCTTCACGCGGATGCGGAGGCCGTCCTTGGTCACCGCGAGGCGGTGGATGTAGAGGCCGGCGAACACGCGCTGGCGTCCGTCCTGCACCTCGGCCATGTGGAAGCGCGAGCGCACCACGATGTCGCCCTCGTCGCTGCCGTGCAGGAGCACATTGCCGAGCACGCGGCTGGTGCGGATCGGCGCCACGATCCCGTGCGCGCGCGGATGCCGCAAGCGCTCGACGCGCATCTTCATCAGCGCCTTGTTCTCGAAGAACAGCGAGACATGGTCGTAGGGATCGCTCTGGGCCGGCGACACGGGCAACCAATACCAGCCGTCGGGCGTGAACAAATCGACCCAGGCCTCGTACGCGCCGCGATCGAGCAGCGACGCCTCCTCGATCAGGAAGCGCTCGACCTCGAGGGCCCCGATCATGCTCATGCGGCCCCCGTCATATAGTCGCGCCAGGCGCGGTATTGGTTGCGGATGAAGGCCTCGCTCAACGCCGTCGAGCGTCCGCTCTCGTTGCCGACGGGCGCCGGCTCGGCGCCGCGGCGCAAGTCGATCCAGTCGCCGCCGGCGGCGGCGACGCCGCGCTGCACGCGGCTGTAGGTTTCGAGATCGTCGGCCTTCACGATCGACGACGGCGAATGCACGGTGTTGGCGAAGGCGACATTCCGCCGATGCAGCCAGGACGGCGCTCCCTTCATGCGCAGCACCCAGATGTCGACGCGCGTGAGATCCGGCGCCAGCGGCTGGATCACGCGGAGCTGCATGAACACCGGATGCACCGAGAACGCCGGATAGAACATCGCGTTGTGGCGCTGCGTGCCGAGCACCTTCTCGGCCTCGTCCTTGCCGATGCGCGCCTCGAGCTGCGCCACATAGTCGAGATAGGGCGGTTCCTCCGACGCGGCGCGGCGGAAGCCCTTCATGTCGCTGTGGCCGCGCGCGTAGGACGCCACTTCGAGCGCGCCCATCTGCTCGTAGTTCTGGCCGTTGGCGGCCACGACCTCGGCGCGGAAGCGCGTGAGCATGTCGGGCGCGGCCTTGGCCGCGTTCTTGGCGGCGGTGAACGAGGATTGGTGCACGATCATCGCGTGCGCGCCGTCGTGCAGGTTCTCGAGATAGATCTTCCAATTGTTGCGCTGGAGCGTCTCGAAGCAGCCGCCCGCGATCTCGAGCGCGCCGTCGGGCGCGCGCTCGACCATGTTGTCAAGATTGGCCGCCGCGGGGCCGAGGAATTCGGCGAGATCGGGTCCGTCCGCGGCGAGGCTCGCGAAGACGAAGCCGCGATACGCGGCCGCGCGCGGCAACAGCTTCATGTCCGCACAGGCGCGGTCGAAACCGGTCGCGGCGTAGTCTTCCTCGCGCGGGATCGATTGCAGCGCGCCATCGAGCCGGTAGGTCCAGCCGTGATAGGCGCAGCGGAAATTCTCGACGTGGCCCGCGCGCTCGGCCGCCACCAGCGCGCCGCGGTGGGCGCAGCGGTTGAAGAGCACGCGCACGACGCCGTCGGCGCAGCGCACCATGATCACCGGCTGCCGCGCGAGCGTGGTGGTGACGAAGTCGCCCGGCGCAGGCACCTGGCTTTCGTGACCGACATAGAGCCAGGCACGGCCAAAGATGCGCTGCTGCTCGAGCTCGAAGATGGCCGGGTCGGTGTAGACGCGGCGGTGCACGCGCCCGTCTTCGACCAGCGCGCCCAACGACCTGTCGGCGATGACGTCCATCCACGGCCCCCGATATCCGAACTGCGAGTGTGCCGCCGGCTCGCGTTGACCTCAAGCGGCGCCATGCGTAGCTTCGCCGCGGGACGCGCGGAAATACCCACCGCGCGAGGGATGACCGTGAATCCAATCAGCGAAGCCAAAGCCGCCCGCCGCGCGCGGGCTGCCTAAGATTCGAGCGGCGATGGCCCAGATCGAATCGCTCGTGCGCACCATGTTCGAGCAGGGGTTCCTGTTCGCGTTCTTGGGGCTCGGCGTCCTCATAACCTTCCGCTTCTTCCGCTTCCCCGACCTCACCGCCGAGGGCAGCTATCCCTTGGGCGGCGCGGTGGCGGCAAAGCTCATCGTCTCGGGCTGGGACCCGTTCAGCGCCACGCTGGCGGCGACCTTGGCCGGCTCGGCCGCCGGCATCGTCACGGCGCTCGTCCACACCAAGCTCAAGATCAACAACATCATCGCCGGCATCATCGTGATGACGGCGCTCTACACCGTGAACCTCCGCGTGATGGGGGTCGCGAACATGCCGCTGCTCGACACGCCCTCGATCTTCGGCGAGGTGGTGGCGGCGGTGAACAGGCTCGGCTTCACGATGCGCGAGAACGCGATCACCACGATCCCGACCGCCTTCGCGCTGCTGGTCGTCGCGGGCGTGGCGCTGGTCTGGTTCTTCCGCACCGACCTCGGCCTCGCCGTGCGCGCCACGGGACAGAACGAGGCGATGATCCTCTCGCTCGGCGTCGACATCGACAAGACCAAGATCGTGGGCCTGGCGCTCTCCAACGGATTCATCGCGTTTTCGGGCGCGCTGGTGGCGCAGAACCACGGCTTCGCCGACATCGGCATGGGGATCGGCATCCTGGTCGCGGGCGCCGCCGCGGTGCTGATCGGCGAGACGATCTTCGGCGACCGCACCGTCGGCTGGTGGGTGTTCGCCGCGATCATCGGCATGATGATCTACCAGTTCCTGGCAGCGGCGGCGCTGCGCGTGGGCCTCACCGCCAACGACCTGAAGCTGGTCACGGCCGTGCTGCTGCTCTCGGCGCTCGCGATCCCGCGCGTCCGCGTGAAGATCCTCCGATGAGCGCCCTCGCCCTCCGCGCCGTGACCAAATACTTCTTCCGTGGCACGCCCAACGAGGTGAAGGCGCTCGACCGCGTCGACCTCGACGTCGCCCCGGGCGACTTCATCGCCGTCATAGGCTCGAACGGCGCCGGCAAATCCACGCTGATCAAGTCGATCGCGGGCCTGGCCGTGCCCGACGAGGGCCGCATCGAGTTCGAGGGCCGCGACATCACGCGCGAGCCGGTGTATCGCCGCGCCGCTGCGATCGGCCGCATCGCCCAGGACCCAGGTGAAAGTACCTGCGCGATTCTGACCATCGAGGAGAACCTGGCGCTCGCCGAGAAGCGTGGCCGGCCACGGCGGCTCGCCCGCGGCGTCACCGAGGCGGGGCGCGCGCGCTACCGCGCCGCCCTGGCGCCGATCGGGCTTGGGCTCGAGAACCGGCTTGCCGCGCGCATCGGCACGCTTTCGGGCGGCCAGCGCCAGACGCTCGCGCTCTTGATGGCGACGATCTCGGGCTCGCGCCTGCTGCTGCTCGACGAGCACCTCGCCAATCTCGACCCCAAGACCGCCGAGATCGTGATGGCGCTGACCGCGCGCCTCGTCGCCGCGCAACGGCTCACCACGCTCATGATCACCCACAACATGCAGGATGCGATCCGCTGGGGGAACCGCCTTCTCATGATGCATGCGGGCCGCATCATCTTCGACGCAAGCGGCGAGGCCAAATCCGCGCTCACCGTGCCCAGCCTCGTCGCCAAGTTCCACGAGGTGAGCCACGGAGACCTGACCGACGACCGAGTCCTCCTCTCGTCGTAAACCCGCTAATATCCGGGGACCGGCGGACTGCGCCGGCCACGAGGGAGGGCTTCATGACGGCAATGTTTGGTTTATCGCGGCGGTCGGCCATCGCCGCTCTTGCGATGCTTGCGGCGGGTCCGGCGCTGGCCGAAATGCGAACGGCGCCCGAGCC
>JBKOUH010000444.1:0-6265 GCA_046723285.1 Pseudomonadota bacterium | reverse complement strand
AGTTCATGCTGAAGATGGCGCTCTCCAATGCCGGCATCGACATCGCGCGCGTCGAGCTGATCGCGGCGGGCGGCCTGATGGAAGGGCTCGCACTCTTGCGCAACGGCACGGTCGACGCCGCGATCATCGGCGAGCCGCTCTATTCGCGCGAGGCCAAGAACTACAAGGTCGTCGTCGATCTCGCGAAGCACATCCCGAACTTGGCGCAGACCGTGGGCTTCACGACGCGCGCCTACGCGGCCAAGAACGCCGACAAGATCCGCGCGGTGATCGCGGCGCGGCGGAAGGCCGTCGACGACATCTACGCCGATCCCAAGGCGGCGGCGAAGCTGATCGCGCCCGCCTATCCGCGCATTCCGCTGCCGCTCTTGGAGCAGGTGATCGCGCGCATGGCGGCACAGAAATATTGGAGCCGCGGCGACTTCAGCAAGGAAGGCCTCGCCGCCAACGTGAAAGGCCTCGAGCTCGTGAAGGTCATCGACTCCGGCAAGATCGATTGGAACGCGCTGATCGACCAGTCCTATCTGCCCGCCGATCTCCGTCGGCCGCTTTAGACGCTGCGACGATTTCGGCGATTGGCGCGCGCCCGGCGCGGCGCGAGTGTCGTCCGTCATTCGTTGGAGGATCGCATGCGCTCCGGCCTCGTCGCCGCCCTTCTTGCGCTCGCGCCGTTCTGCGCCGCCGCCGAGGCGCCGGCGCATGAATTCCACCGCCTCGGCGATATCGTGATCGAGCAGCCCTGGTCGCGCGCGACGCCGGCGAAAGTCGGCGCCGCCTACATGACGCTGCGCAACAACGGCGCCGTCGCCGACCGCCTCGTCAAAGTGGCGTCGCCGCTCGCCGAAAAGGGCGAGATCCACGAAACCAAGGTCGAGGGCGGCATGGCGATGATGCGCCCGGTCGGCGGCGTCGAGATCAAGCCGCGCGGCGGCTCGGTTCAGCTGAAGCCGGGCGGCCTCCACGTGATGCTGACCGGCCTCGCGCGCCCGCTCAAGGAAGGCGAGCGCATCAAGCTTCAGCTCACCTTCGAGCGCGCCGGTACGATCGAAGTCGAGGCCCGCGTCGAGAAAGCCGGCGCGCTCTCGCCCGGCGACCACGAGCACTGAGGCGCGGCCACGCCGCCGCGTCGCGAGAAGCGGCGCCCGTGCCTGATTAGTTTCGCGGCGTGCCGCTCCCGCTGCTGTAGGTGATGCCGTTGGGTCCGCGGCCAACCGCGAAAGCGGCGACGACCGCAAGCGCGCGCGTGTCGAGCACCGAGACCGAGTTCGCGCCGATGTTCGTCACGAACGCCCACCTTCCATCGTCGCTGACCACGACCCCGTGCGCGCCCTTGCCGGTAACGATGGTTTTGACCACCCGATGGGTCGCCGTTTCGATGACCGACACGGTGTCGCCGGGCATGGCATCGCCCTGGTTGGCGACGAAAACGTAGCGGCCGTCGGGGGTCGCGAATACTTGGACCGGCCCGCGGCCGACGCGCACCTTGGTCAAGACGCGCCGCGCCGCCGTGTCGACGACGGCGACGCTGTCTTCGGCGCGCAGCGAGACGTAAACCCGGCGTCCTTCGGCGGCGAAGCCCACCTGGATCGGTTCCTTTCCCACCGCGATCGTCGCCGCGGCCGTAAGCGTTGCGACGTCGATCACCGACACGCTGCCGCCGTTGACGTTGGCCACGTAGATTTCGCGCCCGTCCGCGCTCATGCGCAGGCCGTGCGGGTACGCCCCCGTCTTGACGTTCTTGACGACGCGCCGCTGCGCCAAATCGACCACCGAGACCGTGTCGTCGCCGCTGTTGGTGACGAAGGCATATTTGCCGTCTCGGTCCGCGACCACGTGCGCCGGATGCGCGCCGACCTCGATGTCGGCCACGGGCCCGCTTGCCATCGACGACGTGTCGAAGACCAGGAGCCGGCCACGTTCGCCGCCATGGTCGTGGCCTTCGCCTGCCTTGGTGCGCGCGCCCACGACATAGAGCCGGCGCCCGTCCGAAGAGATTTGCACATTGTGCGGCGCGACCGGGACAGCGACGATGTCGACCTTGCGCGCGCCGAGTTCGATGACGCTGACCGAATTTCCCTTCTCGTCCGCCGTGTAGACGAAGCCGCCGCTCGGCGCGACCGCCGATGGCTCGGCTCGGCTCGGGCTCGAGAGGGAGGCCACGACCGACACCGCCGCCGCAACGAAGAGCCATTCCACGCGAATTCTTCGCGTCGAGACTCCGGCTTGAAAGCCGAGAACGGGTCTTTTTGCCATCGCCAAGTCCTCTCGCGACGGCAACACATGCATCAACGAACACGGCGCCGCTTTGATCTGGGTCAACGGCTCGCGCCCGGCACACCGATCAGCCCTTCGCTAATCCCTCCATCGCCAGCCGGATCGATTGGCGGCTGCGCCAAAGCACAGCTTCGCGCCAGGCGTCGGTGTCGGGATAGAAGGCTTTGCGGAGCTGCGCCTTGATCTTGCGCGTTTGCGCATCCTTCCAGCGCACCGGCCCCTTCCCGTGCAGCCAGTGGTCGGCGACGAGCGCGGGGCGCACGACGCCGAGGCTGTCGTAGGTGCCGTATTCGATGCCGACGTAGGCCACGCGGCCGCCGAGCTTTTGCTCCCAAAGCTGGCTCGCGAAACCGTGGCGTGCGCCCGGCGCCGCCTGTCCGGCATTGGTCTTGCCGCCGAAGGGCTCGCTCAAATTGTCGCCGTAGAGTTTGCGCGCCAGCGCGGCCGACTTGGTGTTGGGCATGTGCGCGCAGAGAAGATCGCCGTAGCCGTGCGGGCCGAGGCCGGTGTGATAGTCGATGACCGCGATGCGGCGCCGGCGCTTGAGCGCATAGTCGGCGATGATCGCCGCTTGCGTCCGGTGCGACCAGGTCGGCTTGGCGCCGCCGAAGAACAGCCCGTTCGGGTGCCGGTACTGGCCGCCGCTCATCGCGACGTTGAACGCCGGCATGCCGTGCTTCGCGATATACGCGCGGAGCTTCTTCTGCGCGCGCTCGTAGACCGGCCCCGAGAGCTTCTTCGGCAGGATCGCATCGGCGAGCGCGTCGTAGCCGGGATTGGCCGGCGGCTTGGCGAAATCGACGAAGTTGCGGTTGAGGTCGACGCCGTCCTCGGTCACGCGCCGGATCCAGGCGAAACCGAAGGGGTTGATCGCGTGGATCAGCAGCAGCGCGAGGCCGCGCGGCAGCTTCGGCGGCGCCGCGAGCAGATCCATCAGCGCGCCGGCGCCGCAGAAGCCTTCGACGCCGTGCGTGCCCGACATCAGCACCAGCACGTTCTTCGCGTTGCGCGGCCCGAGCCAGGCGCAATCGGTGGCGAGGCGCCCGCCATCCGGCCCGCGATTGGGATTGACGTAGCTCCGGATCTCGGCGCCGCGCGCCTTCGCGGCCCGAAGAAAGCGCCGGCGCGATTCGGCGTAATCGCGGGGAAAACAAACGCGCGCGGCGGTCAGCAGGTCCATCGTTGCACCTTGAGTTGGCCGGAAAGGACGATGGGAAGCGGGAAGCGCCTCCCGGTGAACCTATTTTACGCGAGCAAGGCCGGCGGCGGTCATGCGGATCACTTGGCGGCTCCGCCAGAGGATGGCTTCGCGCCAGTCGTCGGTGTCGACATACATCGCACTCTTCAGGCCTTGCTTGATCGCTTGCGCGCGCTTGTCGTTCCAATCGACCGGCCCCTGCGCGTGCAGCCAATGATCGGCGACGAGCGCCGGGCGCACGCGCGCGAACGTGTCGTAGGTGCCGTATTCGATGGTGATGAACGTCATTCTATCGCCGAGCGCCGCTTCCCAGAGCCGGCAGCCGAAGCCGTGGCGTGCGCCGGCGGCCGAGGTTCCGGCCAACGGCTCGGTGAC
Organism: Pseudomonadota bacterium; assembly: GCA_046723285.1. Lineage (GTDB taxonomy): Bacteria > Pseudomonadota > Alphaproteobacteria > Bin65 > Bin65 > SBBV01. Next base: position 2,418 of record JBKOUH010000444.1, on the reverse strand, counting down.
GTTGTCGCCCCACCAGCTCTTGGCCCGCGCGACGGCCGGCGTGCCGGGCAGGTGCACGCAGATGAGCTCGCCGTAGCCGTGCGGGCCGAGGCCGGTGTGATAGTCGATGACGGCGACGTGCTTGCGCTTCGCCAGCTCGTGGTCGGCGATGATTGCGGCGTGGGTGCGGTGCGACCACGTCGGCTCGAAGCCGCCGAAGAACAGCCCTTTCGCGTGCCGGTATTGCCCGCCGCTGAACGCCACGTGCAGCGCCGCCACGCCGTGCTTCTCGCGGTAGGCGGCGATCTTCTTCTGCGCCACCTCGAATTCGGGTCCCTCGAGCGCCGGCGGCAGGATCGCATCGGCCAGCTCGTCATAGCCGGGATTGGCCGGCGGCTTGGCGAAATCGACGAAGTTGCGGTTGAGGTCGACGCCCTCCTCGGTCACGCGCCGGATCCACGCGAAGCCGTGCGGATTGATCGCGTGGATCGCGAGCAGCGCGGTGCCGGCGGGCAGCTTCGGCCGCGTCTTCATCGCATCCATGATGCAGCCGGTGCCGCAGAACGCCTCGACGCCGTGCGTGCCCGAGAGCAGCACCAGCACCTTCTCGGCGTTCTTGGGGCCGAGCCAGGCGCAGTCGGTCGCCAGCGCCTCGCCGCGCGGCCCCTTGTTGGGATTGGGATAGGACTTGATCGCGGCCTTGAGCGCCTTCGCCGCGGCGAGGAAGCGCTTGCGCGAGTCCGCGAAGTCCTTGGCAAAGCAGCTGCGCGCGGCCTGAAGCGGCTCCATGGGCGTCTCCCCGTTTTTCCCTTGCTAGCCCGCCCCCATTCCGGGCGCCAGAGCCCCGCCCCCACTTTCCGGGCAGAGGGTCATTGAACGGAAGTCACGGGTGGGGCGCGAGTGAGCCAGATCACCTTGACGCCGCACCGGACCGGAGACCGGCGCGCCCCGACAGCCGCCGCGGTGGCGCCGCCCCTCGCCGCCGTGGCAGACTCGGCGCATGGACGGGACCCCTTCGCTCCCCGACGTCAACCGCAATTACGCGGCCGCGCTCGAATCGTTCACCGCGTGGTACATCCACGAAGCGCCGCGCCTGCGCTCGCCGCGCGCGCTGGTGCGCGAGACCTGCGAGCGGTTCGTCGCGCACGGCGTGCCGCTGCAGCGCTTCGTCGCGCTGTTGCTGATGTTGCACCCCGATCATTTCGGCGTGAGCCATCGCTGGTTCCGCGGCAATTCCGAGATCAAGACCGGGCGCGGCAGCTATGCGATCTGGAATAGCCCGGTGCTGCAGGAAAGCCCTTATGGCGAGATCTATCGCGGCGCGGCGGCGCTGCGCCGGCGGCTCACCGGCCCCGACGCGCGGATGGATTTCGACGTGCTCAAGGAATACGCCGACGACGGCTGCACCGACTACGTGATCATGCATCTGCCGTTCAGCGACGAAGGCCGCCACGCCGCCGCCTTCGCCACCGACCGGCGCGAGGGCTTCACGCCGGCCGAGCTCAAATTCATCGACGCGATGCTGCCGCATCTCGCGCGGCAGAGCGAGCTGCTGACGCTCCGCTACCTCACCACGACGCTGCTCGACACCTATGTCGGCCGCCAGGCCGGCGAGCGCGTCTTGACCGGCCAGATCCGCCGCGGCAGCGGCGAGACGATCCGCGCCGTGATCTGGCTCTCGGACCTGCGCGGCTTCACGACGCTCTCCGACCGGCTCGCGCGCGACGCGCTTATCACGCTGCTGAACGGCTATTTCGACTGCGTCGGCGGCGCCATCGAGGCGGCCGGCGGCGAGATCCTGAAATTCATCGGCGACGCGGTGCTCGCGATCTTTCCGCTGGGCGCGCGCTACGATCTCGGCGTGATCGCGCGCGCAGCCGTGGGCGCGGCCGAGAAGGCCCGCGCCGGCCTCGCCGAGCTCCGCAAGCTGCCCGGCGGCGCCGAGCTCGATTTCGGCGTCGCACTGCATGTCGGCGACGTGATGTACGGCAATATCGGCACCAGCCAGCGGCTCGACTTCACCGTGATCGGCCCGGCGGTGAACCTGACCGCGCGCCTCGAATCGCTGGCCGGCGCGCTCGGCGAGCCGATCGTCGTCTCCGCCGACATCGCCAAGGCGCTCGGCGGCAAGGCCGAAAGCATCGGCCGGCACAATCTCAAAGGCATGGCCGCGCCGGTCGAAGCGTTCCGGCCCGTGCGGGCCAGTGACGGCCCGCACTGACGCCGAAACGCGCCGCGCCAATCATGGGCCTCGTCTAAACCCTCAACGAGGCTCGACCATGAAATCTCTCTTTCACGCCGCCGCAATTCTGGCGCTTGCCGTGTCGGGCACGATCGCCGGCGCCGCCTCGCCGGACGCCGTGCCCGGTGCAACGATCGAGGCACGCGACAACACCACGATACCCCCGAATTGCACGCTCAATCCCTGGACTCACAAAT
>JBKOUH010000441.1:0-11510 GCA_046723285.1 Pseudomonadota bacterium | reverse complement strand
GCGTCGGCCATCTCCGGAATGTAGCGCCGCACCATCGCCTTGTTGCCGCCAAAGCCGGATGAAGCGAGCACCAGCGCGCGGCAGCCGACTTCTTCCTCTTGTCCGTCCGGCCGGCGGTAGCGCAGGCCCACGACGCGCCCGTCTTCATCGGCGAACAGCGCCGTCACCTGCGCGCGCGTCACGATATCGACGCCGGCCGTCTCGGCCGCGCGCGTCAGCGCGCCGATAAGCTCGGCGCCCGAGCGCGAGGGCGGCGCGTGCATGCGCAGCACGCTGTGGCCGGGATAGAGGAAGCCTTGGACGAGATCGAGCGGCACGCCGTGCGTGTCGGCGAGCCATTCCACGGCCGGGCCGGATTCGCGGCAAATGGTTTCGACCTGCTTCGGATCGGCCTCGCCCTTGTTCTTGGCGAGGATGTCGCGCGCCATCAGCGCCGGCGAATCGGCGACGCCCTTGGCGCGCTGAAAGCGCGTATCGCAGGCCATGATCATGCCCGAAGACATGGCCGTCGAGCCTTGCGGCGCCGGATCGCGCTCGAACACAAGCACTTCGGCGCCCACCTCCTTGGCCATCAGCGCGGCGACGAGCCCGCACGCGCCGGCGCCGACAACGGCGACGTCCGTTTCCGCGGCGAAGCTGGCGCCGGTGGCAGGCAGGATGCTCATGACCTTGTGTGTCAATCATGGCCGGGTTAGGCAACCCGGCCCTTGCGCGCGCATCCCCCCGCCAATGATCCTCGCCGATACCCTTTTCTACGCCATCGCCGTGCCGGCGGTGATGATCTCGGGCATTTCGAAGGGCGGGTTCGGCGGCGGGCTCGGCATCATGACCGTGCCGCTGATCGCGCTCATGGTGCCGCCGGCGCAGGCAGCGGCGATCATGCTGCCGATCCTCTGCGCCATCGACATCGTCGGGCTCTGGGCCTATCGCGGCCAAGGCGACCGGCGCAATCTCGAGCTGCTGCTGGCGGCGGCCGCGATCGGCATCGCGATCGGCGTGCTCACGTTCCGCTTTCTCACCGCCGACGCGCTGCGCATCATCCTCGGCGCCACCGCGATCGTCTTCACGCTGCGCTGGTTCTGGCAGAGCTATCGCGCGCACCGGACCGGCGTCGCCGTGGTGGCGGCTCCGCGCAACGCACCGCGCGGACTTTTTTGGGGCACGCTCTCGGGTTTCACGAGCTTCATCGCGCATGCCGGCGGCCCGCCGCTCTCGGTTTATCTCTTGCCGCAGCGGCTCGACAAAACGGTGTTCCAAGCGACGACGGTCGTGTTCTTCGCCGCCGTCAACTACGTGAAGCTCGTGCCCTATGCGCTGCTCGGCATGTTTCCGGCCGTGAACCTCACCACCTCGGCGGTGCTGATGCCCGCCGCCATCCTCGGCACGCTCGCCGGCGTCTGGCTCCACAAGCGCGTCAATGACCGCCTGTTCTACCGCTTCTGCTACGCTTTCACGTTCCTGACCGGCTGCAAGCTCCTCTTCGACGGCGTGCGCGGCGCGGCCGGATTCTGAGAAGGGAACAGGAGCCGGGGAGCCAGCGAGAAACAAGATTGCGCGCCAATCGCGCGCCAAGAATTCTTCGCCCCGCCTCTCCGGCTCCTGTTCCCTTACTATTGCCGCACGATTAGATTTCCATAGCCATCCGAAGGAGGCGCAAATGGACCGCGAGATCGAGCGCGCGAGCGCGATCAAGGAGGCGGTGGCCGATATCCGCGCCATCGAAGCCGAGCAGGGCGTCACCAAGGAGGCGCTCGAGCGCATGAAGGCACGCCTCATCAAGCTTGCCGCACGCACCGATCTCTTCACGCCGGCCGACTACCCGGCGCCGCCCGCGGACAGCGAGCGGACCTCGACGCTCTACCGCATCGCCGAGGACGACGATCACCGCTTTGCGCTCTACGCCAATTCCGCGCGCGGCGGCGTGCGCTCGCCGGCACACAATCACACGGTCTGGGCCGTCATCGTCGGTATCTCCGGCGACGAGCTGAACCGGTTCTACCAGCGGGCGCCCGACGGCGTGCGGGAGACCGGCAGCGCGATCGTACGGCAGGGCACCGGCGTCGCGTTCTTGCCCGACGACCTCCACTCGATCCACATCGACGCGCCGGCGCTGAACCTCCACATGTACGGCAAGGGCCTGGAGCAGCTGCACCGCCGCGAATATTGGAAGGACGAGGAGAAGCGCTGGAAGGTGTTCCCCGCGCACAGCGATATCCGCGAGGCGCGCGTGCGGTGAACGAGGCAGCGAAGCGCATTTCGGCGGAGGCGCTGCAGCAGCGCCTCGGCGGCAAGGGCGAGATCGCGCTGCTCGACGTGCGCGAGCAAGGCGTCCATTACAAGGGCCATCCGTTCTTCGCCTCGTCCGCGCCACTCTCGCGGCTCGAGCTCATGATCGGCGATCTCGTGCCGCGGAAATCGGCGCCCATCGTGGTGCTCGACGACGGCGATGGGCTTGCAGAAACGGCTGCCGCGCGGCTCGCGGGCTTCGGCTACGGCGACATCGCGCTCCTCGAAGGCGGGCTCACTGCGTGGCGCGCAGCGGGCTTCGAGGTGTTCAGCGGCATTAATGTTCCCTCCAAGGCCTTCGGCGAATTCGTCGAGCATCATTACGGCACGCCGCGCATCCCGGCGGCCGAGCTCAAGGCGCTCAAGGACAAGGGCACCGATCTCGTCATCCTCGATTCGCGGCCGTTCGAGGAATACCGGCGCATGAACATCCCGGGCGGCGTCGACACGCCCGGCGCCGAGCTTGCGTTTCGCGTCCACGACCAGGCGCCCGATCCCAACACGCTCGTCGTGGTCAACTGCGCGGGCCGCACGCGCAGCATCATCGGCGCGCAATCGCTGATCAACGCCGGCATTCGCAACAAAGTCGTGGCGCTGAAGGACGGCACGATGGGCTGGGAGCTGGCCGGCTTCGAATGCGAGCACGGCGCCGGCCGCCGCGCGCCGATCCCGTCGCGAGACGGCGCCGCCAAGGCCAAAGAAGCGGCCGAGCGCGTCGGCAAGCGCTTCGGCGTCAAGACCGCATCACGGAGCCAGGTTTGGACGTGGCTGCGCGATCCCTTGCGCACGACCTATCTGCTCGACGTGCGCTCGCCCGAGGAATACGCGGCCGGCCACATCGCCGGCGCGCGCCATGCGCCCGGCGGCCAGCTCGTACAGGGCACCGACGAGTACTGCGCCGTCCGCAACGCCCGTATCGTCCTCGCCGACCCCGAGCGTGTGCGCGCGGTGATGACCGCGTCGTGGCTGATCCAGCTCGGCTGGAAAGACGTGTTCGTGCTCGCACCAGAAGGGCACGACGGATTTTCCGGCTGGCCGGTGGCGCGTGGCAGCCCGCGCGGCGCCGCGGCACAGGGTGCCGTCGCGGGCGGATTGAAGCCCTGGCCCGCCATCGCCCCGGCCGCCTGGTATCAGCGGATGCGCGGCCAGGCCGATTGCGCCGCGATCGATCTTGGCTCGAGCCTCCGCCACCGCGACCGGCACGTGCCCTATGCCTGGTGGGCGGCGCGCTCGCGCCTGACCGAGGCCAAGAAGTTCGTCTTCAATCCGCGCGTGCTGCTGCTGACTTCGGACGACGGATTTGCCGCGCGCCTGGCGGCGCCCGAAGCGGCTTCGCTCTGGCCCAATGCCGAGGTGCTGGTGCTCGCGGGCGGCAACGCCGCGTGGTTCGCCGCGGGCCTTCCGATCGAGAAGGGCCTCGACCGCGCCACCAGCGCCACCGACGACGTCTGGTACAAGCCCTACGATCACCCCGGCGACGTGCTGAAGCAGCACATGCAGGATTATCTCGACTGGGAAGTGGCGCTCGTCGAGCAGATCAAGCGCGACCCGACGATCAAGTTCAAGGCGTTCGATTGAGTCAGTGGGACCGCGCGCCTCCACGCGCGCTATTTTCTTGACGCGGAGATGAACGGCGCGCCTGGAGGCGCGCGGTCCCACAGTCTTATCCGAGCCACGCTACCGCCCGCCGCGCCGCGTCCATCGCAGCATCGCGCGTCGTGAACCGCAACCCGGCATAAAACCGTACCGGCGTCCAGGCGCCGGCATCTTCGGGATCGCGGCGGAATTCTTCGAACCCGAAGCTGCCGTCGGGGCGGCGGAAAAGGTCGACGCAGCGGTCGCGCTCGAAGTTCTCGAGGCTCGCCAGCACCACCCAATCCTTCTGGAGGCGCTGCGCCATCGCGCGTCAGACGAAGGCGAGGCCCGGCGCCCGTCCCGCGGCGGCGCGCACCGAGCCGATGATCGAGGCAAGCATGTCGTTGCCCGAGACGCCGGTGGCGGGCTGCTCGTTCCAGGTGGCGATGCGCGAGCCGTCGTGGCCGATGGCCTCGATCTCGGCATAGGCCTTGTCGAGGCCGGGATCGGCGATCAGCACCGCGCGGCACTTGTCGAGGCCGACCGTGGCGAGCGCGCAGGTGATCATCGTGTTGATGTTGCGCGGGAACAACGGCGCGATGCCGCGCGCCGGCCCGTCGTAGAGCACGGTCGGCCCCTTGACGATCGCGGGATCGATGCCGCTTTCGGCAAAATCGAGGTTCTTGGGGTGCTTCCGGAACGTGATCGTCACCTCGGCCAGGCGGTGGCGCTGCTCGACCAGCGTGTCGAGGCCGACCAGCGCGCCGTGCGGGATGAAGAGGCGATGCTTCTTGGCGACGGCGGTCTCCAAGAGCTTGCCGCGCAGCGTGTCGTCGGCGAGGGCCGTGACCGAGGTCACGAGATAGTCGGCGGCGGCGACGAACGCGGTTCCGTGCGCGCGCGTCACGTCGGGATGCGCCACCTCGACGATGAGATCGGCGCGCTTCTCCGGCGCCTCGGCGAGATCGCGCAGGATGAGGCCGAGCGGTACGCCCGCGATCTTGCCCGGCGAGCGGTTCCAGACGAACGCGACCGACAAGCCCGGCTCGCCGCCCTGCATGAGCCGCTGGTAGAGATGCTTGCCGATGAAGCCGAAGCCGGCGATGCCGATGCGCATGAGGCGAGCTTGACCCGCCGCCATTCCGCCTGCAACAAGCATCGCATGAGCGAGCCGAAGCCGCCCCCCACCCCCTCCGCCGCCGTGATCCTGCTGCGCGACGCTCCCGCGGGCATCGAGGTGCTGATGCAGCGCCGGCGCGAGCAAGCCACGGCCTTCGCCGGCGTCGTCGTGTTTCCGGGCGGCAAGGTGGCGGCGGTCGACGCTCATCCGGATTTCCACGCGGCGGCGGACCTCGGCGCACCGCAGCCGTTCGAGCCCGCGCGTCAGCTGGCGGCACTGCGCGAGCTGTTCGAAGAAAGCGCCATCCTGCTCGCGCGCGGGCGCGGCGATGCCGAAGCGCGCACGCGGCTGCTGCCGCACCGCGAGCGGCTCGACCGCAATCCCGAACTCTGGCCGGCGCTGCTGGCCGAGCACGGACTTCGCCTCGCCGCCGATCTTTTGGTGCCGTGGGCGCGCTGGGTGACGCCGGAGTTCGCGCCGCGCCGGTTCGATTCGACGTTGTTCGCCGCGGCCGCGCCGGAAGGCCAGGCGCCGATCGGCGGGCGCGAGGCCGACGAATATCTCTGGGCGCGCCCGGCCGATCTTCTCGCCGCCGCCGACCGCGAAGAGCTTTATCTCGTTTTCGTCACGCGCATGAACCTGATGCGGCTCGCCCGCCATGCCACCGTCGCCGAGGCGCTCGAAGCCGGACGGCGCGGCCCGCACCCGACGATCCAGCCCAAGAAGGCCGAGACGCCGGCGGGCGACATGGTGCGCATTCCGCCCGACGCGCCCTACCCGGTGCACGAGCTCCCATTCAAATACACCTCCACCGCCGTCGACGCGCGAAGGCGCGAGAATCTCGCGCGGAAACCGTAGGGGCGTGGGTGTGCCGGCGCGCGCAACGCGCCGCCACGCCGTCAAAACACCCAATACCCGCCGTCGATCAGGATTTCGTCGCCGGTGTGATAGGCGCTGGCCGAGCTCGCGAGATACACCGCGATGCCGCCGAAATCGGCGGGCTTGCCCCAGCGGCGGACGGGAATGCGCGGCAGCACGTTGGCCGCGAATTTCTCGTTGGCGAAGGTCGGCGCAGTCATCTCGGTCTCGATCCAGCCAGGGAGGATCGCGTTGGCCGTGATGCCGTAGCGCGCGAATTCCACCGCCATCGCCTTCAGCATCGAGACGAGGCCGCCCTTGGTGGCGGCATAGTGTTCGTTGCGCGCGGCGCCCGAGCGCGCCGCCAGGCTCGCCACGCCCACCAAACGCCCGCCGGGGTCGCCCTTCTCGGCGCGCGCCACCATGTGCTTGGCCGCCACGCGCAACGTGAAGAACGCACCGTCGAGGTTCACGCGCAAGACGCGGCGCCATTCCTTGCCGTCGAGATCGAACATGCTCTTGGCGCGGCCGGTGACGCCGGCATTGGCGAAGCAAGCGTCGACGCGCCCCAAGCGCTTCACCGTCTCGGCCAGCGCCGCCTCGGCCGCGCCTTCATCGCTGACGTCGACCACGAGCGTCTCGACCGTGCGCCCGGCCTTGGCGAGGCGCGCCTTGGCCGCCTCGTTCTTCTTGGCGTTGGTGCCCCAGAGGCAGAGATCGGCGCCGGCTTCGGCCAGCGCCTCGGCCATGCCGAGCCCGATGCCGCCATTGCCGCCGGTGACGAGCGCAACCTTGCCGGCGAGGTCGAACGGTTTGTACATCGCGTCGGCCCTCAGCGCAGCTTGTCGAGCACGTGGTCCACCGCGCGCAAGATTTGCCGCTCGCGCTCGCGCCGCGAGAGCGCCGCGCCGAGACCGAGCAGTGCCCGCATGTGTTCGTATCCGCGCAGCAGAGACATGAATTCTCCGGCGATGCGCTCCGCTTCCTCCACGCCGAGCGCGGCGTTGCGCGCAAGATAGGCGGCCAAAGTCGCCACATTCGTCGCCGGGCCGCGATCGTAGAACATCCGGCCGAGCTCGGGAAAGCGCGCGCTCTCGGCGATGACGAGGCGATGGAGGCCGAGCGTCTCGGGATCGAAGATCGTCTCGAGCGAGCGGCGGCCGAACATCTCGAGCGCCCGGCGCAGCGGCAGGCGCTCCATCGCGCGCGCCAGGTCGGGATCGGCAACCGCGTCGCACGAGGCGCTGACCGTGCCGGCGAACAGCGCCTCCTTGTTGCGAAAATGGCGGTAGACCGTCATCTTCGAGGCCCCGATCGCGGCGGCCACCGCGTCCATGCTGGTGCGCTCGAAGCCATGCGCCAGGAACAGGCGCCGCGCGCCGGCGAGAATGGCGGCGCGCATCGCGCGCGAGCGCTCGCTGGGTTTTCGCCTCGACATGCGCGTTCCGGCCCTCTCGCCTCGGTTGACAAAACGATACTATACGGTATCGTTTTGAGGAAGACGTCCCGCCGTCAGCGACCGGATCAAACCATGATTCAGCCTTCGGCCGAAACCCTCCGCCGCCTCGTGCAGCCCGGCAGGGTGCACCGCAGCCTTTATAGCGATCCCGCCATCTTCGCGCTCGAGATGGAGCGCATCTTCGGGCACGCCTGGCTCTATGTGGGCCACGAGAGCCAGGTGAAGAATCCCGGCGACTTCATCACGACGCGGCTCGGCCCGAAGCCGGTGGTGATGACGCGCGATTTGGACGGCAAGATTCACGTCATCCGCAACCAGTGCGCCCACCGCGGCGCGCAGGTGGTGGCGGCCGAGTGCGGCAATGCGCGCGAGTTCCGCTGCTGCTATCACGGCTGGAGCTATCACACCGACGGGCGCCTGAAGCAGGTGCCGCTCGTCCACGCCTATCCCCCGAATTTCGACCCCGCCGTCAAGTCGATGCCGCCGGTGCCGCGCGTGGCCTCATATCGCGGCTTCGTGTTCGCGAGCCTCGCCGCGGACGGGCCTTCGCTCGCGGAATTCCTCGGCCCGATCGCCGCCTCTTTCGACGACCTCGTGGACCGCGCGCCCGACGGCGAGTTGGAAGTCGCCGGCGGCACCTTCAAGCACACCTACAACGGCAACTGGAAGCTCTACCTCGAGAACCTGCTCGACGCCGCGCATCCGCTGTTCGTGCACCAATCCTCGATCGAGGCCGCGAAGGTGCAGGACGATAGCGCGCCGAGCGACGGCACCGGCGAGATCGCGGTGCGCCAGATGCGCCAGAACGGTGCCCCATATCCCTTCTGGGAGAGCCAGGTCGGCATCTGGTCCTACCCCAACGGCCACGCCTTTCTCGGCGACTATCACGACGACGCGAAACTGGTCGCGGCGATGAACGATCCGGTGTTCCGCGAATACCGCGAAGCGTTGGAGCGGAAGAAGGGCGCGGCCGAGGCCAAACGCATCCTCGACGTCCGGCGCTGGAACACGAACGTGTATCCGAATGTCTCGTTCATGAGCCAGTTCCAGCAGTTCCGCGTCGTGCATCCGCTCGCGGTCGACAAGACGGTCGTCTACACCACCGTGTTCCGCCTGAAAGGCGCGCCCGAACGCATGTTCCGCAACGCCGTGGCGTTCTCGAACATCGTCAACGGCACCGGCTCGCTCGTGCTGACCGACGACCTCGAAACCTACGGCCGTATCACGATGGGACTCGCGAGCGAGGGCGCCGAATGGCTCGAGATCAGCCGCGGCGTCGGCAGCGACCAGCCGGAGACCGACGGCGGCGTGCGCGGCAAGAACTCCACCAGCGAGGTCTATCTGCGCGCCATGTTCGATGCGTGGCTCGGCTACATGGCCGGCAGCCCGCGCCTCGCCGCGGCGGCGGAGTGAACGCGATGGACACGCTGATGGCCGGCGACGAGCTTCGGGCCGCCGAGGCCTTTCTGACGCATGAGGCCCATCTGCTCGATTCGGCGCGCTACGACGAGTGGCTGGCGCTCTTCGCCGCCGATGGCACCTACTGGGTCCCGGCCAAGCAAGGTCAGACCGACCCCTTCACCCACATATCGCTGATGTACGACGACCGGCGCCTGCTCGAGACTCGCGTGCGCCGGCTCGTGGCCGCGATCGCGCATGCGGCGACGCCGTCGGCCGTGGCCAGCCGGCAAGTGACGAACGTGGCGCTCGTCGAGCGGGAGGCCGGCGCGCTGACCGTGCGATCCAAGTTCACGCTCGTCGAATACCGCCGCAACGCGCAGCGCCTGTTTGCCGGCACCTATATCCACCGCCTGACGCGCGCCAGCGATTCGTTCAAAATCGCCTCGAAGCGTGTGAACCTCGTCAATTGCGAAGCCGAGCTCGACGGGCTGGTGCTGCCGTTTTGAGGGGAACGCAGCGCCGAGGTGCCGAAGTTAGCGAGGGAGAAGGACCGCAATGAACTGGACACCGTTGAAGGCCGGCCTGCTGGCCGCGGCCGCACTCGTTGCCGCCGCTGTCACGGCGTCGGCGCAGGATATTCCGACCATCCGCTTCGGCCGCCAGACGGCCGCCGAAGAAAACGTCTGGCTCATGCTGGCCAAGCCCCAACTCGCGCCCAATCTCGGCAAGGCCTACAAAATCGAATGGTCGCAATGGCGCGCCTCGGACATGGCGTTCAAGGCCTACGAGGCCGGCGAGATCGACATCGCGACGACATCGGCGAATGCCGTGATCGTGGCCGCGTCGAAGGGCCTCGAATTCAAGGTGATCGCGAGCATCAGCCTCGAATCCAAGCGCGGCCCGCAGACCTATTTCCTCGCGAAGGACCAGGGCGGCCCAGCGAGCATCACCGATCTCAAAGGCCAGACGATCGGCATCATCGGCTACCGCACCTCGATCGAGCTGTGGGCGCGCGAGGGGATCAAGACCGGCGGCCTCAACCCCGACCGCGACGTCAAGTGGGCAGTGCTGCCGTTCGGGGCCATGGTCGATGCCATCCGCGCCGGCAAGGTCGCGACCGCGGGCGTCCCCGAGATGTTCGCGAAAGGCGAAATGGCGAAGGGCGGCTTGAAAGTCCTGTTCACCTCGAAGACCGGCGTTCCGTTCGACGAGGAGCTGATCGCGCTGATCGCGAATCCGGCCTTCCTGAAGAAGCATCCGGCCGCGGTGCGCGCGTTCCTCGCCGATCTCGTCCACGTCACGAAAATTTACATGTCCGACACAAAGGCCGGGCGTCAGGCGATCCTCGACGCCAAGCTCGTGCAGATGCCGGCCGAGGTTTATCTCAATCTCACGGACTATGTGCGCGATCCGGGCCTGCGCCCGAACATCGAGATCATGACCAAAATGCAGGACAACCTGATCGCTTCGCGCTTCCAGGAGAAGAAGATCGACATCAAGAACCTCGTCGATCTTTCGTATCTGCCGGCGAATTGACGGAGGAGGGCCGGGCCGGCGATCTCGCAGCATGCGAGCGCCGGCTCCCGCTTTCCCGCGAAGGCTAGGCCGCGGCGGGCGGACGGTCCACCTCGGCGTTCGCCGCTGGCCCTTCCCTGACGGATAAAAGGCGCGCGCCACCAAGCGGAGTCGAGCGGGCCCTGTCCGGAGAGCGGGCGCCATGCAGCGAATCCGCTTTACACGCCGCCTCCCCTCTCCGAGAACACCCGGCGAGAGAGGGAGAAAACATATGGCGGCCAAATACGACGTCGTTCCCGAGTACGTCCACATCCAGTTCGCGGAAACCTCCGCGTTCCAGGAGACCTACGGCTTCTCGGGCTCGCAGGGGATGATCAACCTCGAGGGGTTGCGCCTGCTGCCGAAGGGCAAGCCTTCGAAGACCCTCGTCGTCTTCATGCACCCGGCGACGACCTTGCAGCTCTTGCCGATGCCGCGCGCGCTCACGGCCGAGGGCGTGCATGTGCTCTGCGCCGCCAGCCGCTACGTCAAGAACGACACGCCGCTCATCATGGAGAAGGTCGTCCTCGATCTCGGCGCCTATATCCGCCACGCCAAGGAGAAGTGGGGCTACGAGAAGATCGTGATCTGCGGCTGGAGCGGCGGCGGCTCGCTCTCGCTCTTCTACCAGTCGCAGGCCGAGAACCCGACCGTCACGCACACGCCGGCCGGCGACCCGGTCGACATCAAGGGCGCCAAGCTCATCCCCGCCAACGCGATGACGTTCCAGGCGGCGCATATTTCGCGCGCCGAGATGCTGGTCGAGTGCATCGATCCCTCGGTCAAGAACGAGCTCGACCCCGATGACCGCATCCTCGAATTCGACATCTACAATCCCAAGAACCCGAACCAGCCGCCCTATTCGGCCGATTACGTGCGCGCCTATCGCGCGGCGCAGCTCGCGCGCATGCGCAAGATCACAGCCACGGCGAAGGAGATGCTCGAGCGCCTGAAGAAGCGCGGCGGCGCCGAGATGGAGCGCGGCTTCATCACCCACCGCACGATCGCGGATCTCCGCTTCATGGATCCGGCGATCGACCGCAACGACAGGAAGCCGCGCTGGTGCTGGGTCGGCAATCCCGAGACGGCCAACACCGGACCCGTCGGCCTCGCGCGCTTCTCGATGCTGCGCTCGTGGCTCTCGCAATGGTCGATCGACGACACGCGCGCGCATGGCGTGAAAAGCGCCTCGAACATCACCGTGCCGTTCCTCGCGATCGAGAACACCGCCGACGACGCCGTGCCGCAGCCCCACAC
>JBKOUH010000408.1:0-4653 GCA_046723285.1 Pseudomonadota bacterium | reverse complement strand
ATAGCCGTGGCCGCCGATCGTCGCCAGCAGCGCGGCGAGCGCGCGCCAGCCGATCTCGGGCGGGGCCGCGGCCAGCGCCGGCAGCGCGAGCCGGGCATAGCCTTCCGGAAACACGCGCACGGCGCCGACCAGCGTCGCGGCGATCTCGCGCTCTTGGTTGGCGCGAAAGCGGCCGAGCTCGGCGGCGGCCGCGGCGATCAGCGCGCACTGTGCGTCTCCGTCGGCCGATGCAGCCAACATGCCGCGTACGCGGATCCGCGCGTAGCGGTCGTCGCGATTGCTGGGGTCCTCGATCCAATCCTGTTCCCGCGCGCGCAAGAACGCGGACAAGGCTACGCGCGGCGTATCGAGCAGCGGGCGCAGCATTCGGAGGGCCGCGGTCTCCTGGATGAGCGGCATCGCGGCGAGGCCGTGCGGACCGCTGCCGCCGGCGAGGCGCAGCAGCACTGTTTCTGCCTGATCGTCGCGCGCATGGCCGAGCAGCAGATGCACGACTCCTTCATCGCGGCACCAATCGCCGAGCAGGCGATAGCGCGCGTCGCGCGCCGCCGCCTGGATGCCGGTCTTGGGTTTGGGCCCGCGCCAGGTCAGCGTGCGGTGCGCGATGCCGCGCCGGCGCATCCAGCGCGCGACGGTCCGCGCTTCCGCGCGCGCTTCGGGGCGAAGGCCGTGATCGACCGTCAGCGCCACGACGCGCCCCTTCCGCGCGCGCGCCCAGGCATCGGCGAGCAATGCCAGCGCCATGCTGTCGGCACCGCCCGAAACCGCGACGGCAAGCACCGGCCGCGGCTCGAACGGGCCGCATTGCGCCATTAACGTCGCGAAGCCGAGCGGGCCGGCGTTTTTCTCCATGTCTGATTTATCGGCCGGGCCGGCCCACGGGTCCAGGCCGTCACGCCACCATGCGCGGATAGAGGCGGGCGGCGATGACAAGCAGGACCGCGGTCGTTCCGAGCAGCACGCCGAAATCGGCAACGAGGCCAAACGCGCTCGCACCGCCCTCGAGCATCAACGCCCGCAATCCGTCGACCTCGTAAGTAAGGGGATTGGCGTGCGCAACCGCGCGCAGCCATGGCGGCATCAAATCGATCGGATAGATCGCGTTGCTGGCGAAGAAGATCGGCATCGTGACGACCTGCCCAATGCCCATGAAGCGCTCGCGGCTTTTCACTAGGCAAGCGATGATGAGCGACAGCGTCGAGAACAGCGCCGAGCCCAGGGCGATCAGCGCGATGACGCCCAACATCGGCGCCACTTCGATCTTGAGAGAGACGCCGAGTACCAGCGCCAGAAGATACACCACGACGGCCTGCGACAGGCCGCGGATGCCCGACGATATCGCCTTGCCGGTCACGAGCGCGATGCGCGGGGCCGGGCTCACCAAGTAGCGGTGGAGGACGCCGAGATCGCGCTCCCAGATCGCCGATATGCCGTAGAAGATCGCGGCGAACAGCACGCTTTGGGCCAAGATCCCCGCCGCCAGGAAGTCGAGATAGGGCACCGTACCGCCGTTGAGCCCGCGGATCTGCGCCATCACCTCGCCGAACAGGACGAGCCAGAGGACGGGTTGCACGGCGCGCGTGAACAGCTCCATCGGGTCGTGCCGAAGCTTGCGGACTTCGGCATCGGCCACGGCGAAGATCTGCCACAGCGTCTCGTTCGCGCGGACGCCGATGCTCAATTCATGAGTGCTTCCGCGCGTCGGCGCGGGTGCGTCGGACTTCACGGTAGGTTCCTCCGGATTCGATTTCGGCGCCGGTGAGGTGCGCAAAGACGTCGTCGAGCGTCGCGCCGGGGCCGAGCGGGGCCTTGAGCTCCGCGGGCGACCCTATCTGCTCGATGCGCCCATTGTGGAGGACGGCGATGCGGTCGCACATCTCGTCGGCCTCTTCCATGTAATGCGTCGTGATCACCAAGCTCGTGTGAAGCGCCGCGCGCAGCTGCCGTACATGGTCCCAGACCGAGCGCCGCGCCACCGGATCGAGGCCCACGGTCGGCTCGTCGAGAAACAGGACGGCGGGGCGATGGAGCATGGCCTGCGCGATTTCGAGCCGGCGGATCATGCCGCCGGAATAGTGCTGCACGAGCCGGTCCGCGGCATCGGTCAGGCCCATCACCGACAACGCGTTGTCGATGCGCTGCCGGCGCTCGCGGCGCGGAACCGCGTAAAGGCGCGTGGAGAGGAGCAGGTTTTCGTAGCCGGTGAGCGCGCCGTCGGCCGAAACCAGCTGCGGCACATAGCCGATCTGGCGGCGAACTTGCGCCGCTTCGCCGACCACGTCGAACCCCGCCACGCGCGCAATACCGGCGCTGGGCGGGAGCAGTGTGGTGAAAATCTTGATCAGCGTGCTCTTGCCGGCGCCGTTGGGGCCGATCAGCCCGAAGATCTCGCCCGGCGCGATCGCGAACGACACTCCGTCGACCGCGAGGACGTCGCCGAAGCGCTTGGTCAGCGCGATGGCTTCTACTGCGGGAGGCGGGACGTCGTCCGAGTGATCGTCCATGCGTCCCATCAACCTGCGGACGGGGTCAGTGCCGCTGCCGCCCCGGTATTCGCCGGCGGCGGGTCCAGAACGCCGGCGATGAGGCGGTATTTCACCTGCGCCGCGCTGCTGTCTCGGAAATAGTTGACGAGATCGCCCCAGGGATCGTTGAGCTGCGCGATGCCGGTAGCGAAGGCGACGATCGTGCCGATCGTGGCGTGGCCCGCGAGCACGAACGAGCCGCCCACCAGGAACACGCCCACGACCGACAAATGGTAGAGGCCGTTCATGAAGAAGTTCATCGTGAACTTCCACTTGAAGATCTGCATGTTAAGATCGAACACGCGCTGCGTCTGCCGCGCGAAAGGCGCGTCGGGCGCCGTGGCCTTCTCGCCGAGCAATCCCGCGCTCATGTCGCGCATGATCCAGATGCGCGCCCGCGTCCGGCGATTGATCGCACGCTGCATGATCGGCACGAAGATCATCTGCGGGACGAAGAGGGCGATGCAGATCAGCGCCATCCAGGGCTGGATCACGAGCATGTAGCCGAAAACGGTGACGAGAATGCCGCCCTGCAGCAGTGGCTCGGAGAAGGCCATGCCGACGAAGCTGCCGACCGGCTCCACTTCCGCCACCACCATCTCGATTTCGACCGCGCCGTTGGGCGCCGAACCGGCGGCGGGCGCGGCACAGGCCGCGTGCACGCGTTCGCGCAAGCGCCGCGTCGCCTTTTCGCTGGCAAAGCCGCGGAAGACGTTGAGGCCGAGCTTCAAGCCGCCCATCGTCAGCGCGGTGGCTGCGTAGGCGAGGCAAAGCAGGATCAAGAGGCTGAGATCCGAGCCGCCGAGGCCGTTGTTGATGATGCGCCGCTGGAACTCGAGCGGCGCCATGCTCAGCAGGAAGACGACGACCGTCAGCAGCGCGAGCAGGATCTGGTTGCGTGCGTCGGTCCGCCAGATGTAGCCGAAGACCGAGGACGGCAGCGGACCCGGGGCGTCCTCACTTGGTGCGCTTGGCCGCATGTTTCCGCCCCCGTTTTGGCGCCGTCCGTGCGCGCGGCGGCGCGGCGGCAGGCGGCGGAATATAGGCGCCCGACACCGGCTCCATCCAGACGAGGCGGTCGCGGACTTCTTTCACGCCCGGCGTATTCTCGGCCGCCACGCGCAAGGCATCGCGCTCGCGCTCGTCGAAGATGACGCCGGCGAGGTCGACGACGCCGTGGCGCACGATGATGTTGGCAAGACCGCGCGGGTTCCAGGGCTGGCGCTCCAATTCGGCGTAGATACGATCGCGGATTTCGCCGTCTGAGGCGGTGGCTGGTAGCGCTTCGGGCGCCAGTCGTTCGAGCGCGCGCAGCAGATCGGCGCGCGTCAGCATGCCGACGACGCGGTTGCCTTTCACGACGGGCAGGCGCTTGATCCGGTGCCGCTCCATGAGCCGCACGGCCTCCTCGAGCGGCGTATCCTCGGCGACGGTCACTGAGTCGGCCGTCATCACCTCGCTCACTTTGCGCGCGTGGGCGTGGGCGTATTCGCCGGCCAGGCGGCCGGGGCCGATCAGGAATTCGAGCCACCGCGGGCGCCGGCGCTCAGTGCCGGTTTCGGCGCGGCGCAGGAAATCGCCCTCGGTGACGACGCCGGCGAGCTTGCCGCCAGCGCCGATCACGGGCAGGCCGCTGATGCCCGCCCCGAGCATGACGTGGACCGCGTTGGCAACGGTGTCCTCCGGCTTCACGGAGAGCACCTTCTTGGTCATGACGTCGCCGACTTTCATCGTCCGGCTCCCTGATGCGGCGCCGAACTTGGCGCGCGCGCGCCGGCGCCGCCTTGACGCGGATCAAGCCGCGCTAATGCTCGTGCGATCTTAGCCGGGGCACTTCAGCCGGCGCTGCTCGGCTTCGGCCTCGCGGCGCAGGCCGGCGTTGGGGAACTTCTTCTTGAATTCGCCGAAGGCGGTGCAGGCCTCGCCGGTCTTGCCCTGGCGCCCCAGCGAGAGCGCGAGCTTGAACAGGTTGTCCTGCGCTTTCGGGTGATTGGGGAATTTCCGGTACCCGTCGGCGAATTGATAGGCCGCATCCTGATAGCGGCTTTGCGCGAAATAGTTCTCGCCGAGCCAGTAATAGGCGTTGGCGGCGAGCGGGTCGTTGGGATAGCGGCGCACGAATTGGAGG
>JBKOUH010000010.1:0-6190 GCA_046723285.1 Pseudomonadota bacterium | reverse complement strand
GCAATCAGGTCATGCGTGTCCTTCCGCGCCTGAACGATTAAATCAACGAGGAGTGGATCTCCGACAAGGCGCGTCACGCTTGCGACGGCCTCATGCGCCAGCGCCTCGATACGCCTTATGTGCGCCGCAATGGCAAGCTCGAGGCTGCGTCGTGGAACGAAGCCTTCGCCGCGATCGCCGACAAGACCAAGTCGCTCGGCGGCGACGCCATGGCCGCGATCGCCGGCGATCTCGCCGACTGCGAGGCGATGGCGTTGCTGAAGGAGCTGATGACGTCGATGGGCTGCCGCAATCTCGATTGCCGGCAGGACGGGGCCAAGCTCGACCCCGCGCAGCGTGCGTCGTGGCTGTTCAACAGCACGATCGCCGGCATCGATCAGGCCGATGCGCTGGTGCTGATTGGGACCAATCCCCGGATCGAAGCGCCCGTATTGAATGCGCGTATCCGGAAGCGCTGGCTCCAAGGCAAGTTCCCGGTCGCCGTCATCGGCGAGCGTGCGGATCTCACCTATGACTACAACTATCTCGGCGCCGGACCCGAGACGCTGAAGGACCTCATCGACGGTAAGAGCACGTTCGCCGAAGCGCTCAATAGGGCGCCGCGGCCGATGCTGATCGTGGGGCAGGGCGCGCTGGCGCGGAAGGACGGCGCCGCGATTCTCGCCGCCGCGCGCCGCCTCGCCGAAGCGGCCGGCATGATCAAGGACGGCTGGAACGGCTTCAACGTGCTGCACACCGCCGCCGCGCGCGTCGGTGGCCTCGAACTGGGCTTCGTGCCTGGGCAAGGCGGCCGCGATCTCGAGGGCATCCTCGCCGGCGCCGAGAGCGGCGCAATCAAGCTCGTCTATCTCTTGGGCGCCGACGAGATCGACATGAAGCGGCTCGGCCGCGCCTTCGTCGTCTACCAGGGCCATCACGGCGATGCCGGCGCCAACCGCGCCGACGTGATCCTGCCCGGCGCCGCCTACACCGAGAAGGCGGCGACCTATGTGAACACCGAAGGCCGCGCGCAGCGCACCAAGCTCGCGGTGTTTCCGCCCGGCGACGCGCGCGAGGATTGGACGATCATCCGCGCGCTCTCCGATGTGCTTGGGCACACTTTGCCCTGCGACACGCTGGCCGGCGTCCGCTCCGCACTGACGAGCAAGAGCCCGGCGTTCGGCGCCATCGACCGGATCGTGCCGGCGCCATGGGGCAAGTTCGGCGCCGACGGCGCGATGGACTCGGCCGGCTTCAAGAGCCCAATCGCGAATTTCTACATGACTGATCCGATCAGCCGTGCCTCGCACATCATGGCCGAGTGCACGGCGATGCGCCGCGAACTCGCGGCGAGCGCCAAAACGGGCACGGGCAGCTGATCATGGAAGGTGGCTTCTGGATCGACTACGCGTGGCCCGCGGTCTTGCTCGTGATCAAGATCGTGGCCGTCATCGTGCCCGTGATCCTGGCGATGGCGTGGCTCACCTATGCCGAGCGGAAGGTGATCGCCGCCGTTCAGCTCCGGAAAGGGCCCAACATCGTCGGTTGGTTCGGCCTGCTGCAGCCGATCGCCGACGGCGTGAAGCTCATCTTCAAGGAAACGATTATCCCGTCGGGCGCCAATAAGGTCGTCTTCATCATCGCGCCGCTGCTGACGTTCGTGCTGGCGCTCGTCGCCTGGGCGGTGATCCCGTTCGGCACCTGGGACGGCGGCAAGCTCGTCGTCTCCGACATCAATGTCGGCATTCTCTATCTCTTCGCGATCTCGTCGCTCGGCGTCTACGGCATCATCATGTCGGGCTGGTCGAGCAATTCGCGCTATGCGTTCTTGGGCGGCCTCCGCTCGGCGGCGCAGATGGTGTCTTACGAAGTCTCGATCGGCTTCGTGCTGATCACCGTGTTGCTGTTTGCGGGCTCGCTCAATCTCTCGGCCATCGTCGAGGCGCAGCGCGGCGGCTTTTGGGCGTGGAACTGGCTGCCGCTGTTCCCGATGTTCGTCATCTTCTTCATCTCGGCGCTGGCCGAGACGAATCGGCATCCGTTCGATCTGCCCGAAGCCGAGGCCGAGCTGGTGACGGGCTACAACGTCGAATATTCGGCATTCACCTTCGCGCTGTTCTTCCTCGGCGAATACATGAACATGATCCTGATGTCGGCGATGACGTCGATCCTGTTCCTGGGCGGGTGGCTGCCGCCGTTCGAGGTCTCGTGGCTCAACTGGATTCCGGGACCGATCTGGTTCGCGCTCAAGATCTCCTTCTTCCTGCTGCTCTTCATTCTCGCCCGCGCCGCGTTTCCGCGCTATCGCTACGATCAGCTGATGCGCCTCGGCTGGAAGGTATTCCTGCCGATCTCGCTGCTCGCCGTCGTCGCTTACGCCGGCATCCTGCTCTACACCGACAATCTGCCGAAATAGGGGGAAGGGAGGACGCCATGGCATTGACCGCCCGTTCCCTGCTGATGACCGAGCTGCTGAAGGGCCTCGGCATCAGCGTCAAATACATGTTCAAGCGGCCCGTGACGCTCAACTACCCGCACGAGAAGGGGCCGCTCTCGCCTCGCTTCCGCGGCGAGCACGCGTTGCGCCGCTATCCGAACGGCGAGGAGCGCTGCATCGCCTGCAAGCTCTGCGAGGCGATCTGCCCGGCGCAATGCATCGTGATCGAGGCCGAACCGCGCGACGATGGCAGCCGGCGCACCACGCGCTACGACATCGACATGACGAAATGCATCTATTGCGGCTTCTGCCAGGAGGCGTGCCCGGTCGATGCCATCGTCGAGGGTCCCAATTTCGAGTTCGCGACCGAAACGCGCGAAGAGCTGATGTACAATAAAGAGAAGCTCCTCGATAACGGCGACCGCTGGGAAGCCGAGATCGCACAGAATCTCGAACTCGACGCGCCGTATCGGTGAAAGGGATGGCGGGTAGCGCAACATTCCCTCTCTTCGCTTGGGGGAGAGGGGTAGGGGCGAGGGGACGGTGCGCGACCGACGCAATGCGCGCGATGATGCGCCGCGCGCGCGCAAAGCGCCGCGTCAACGCTCTGCTCAATCTCAAGATTGCCGATCCACAGAACCGTTCGCTCGACCCGGCTCTTCCCCAAGACGAGAAGGGAACTCCGTTCGCGTGGCGCCGGGGGCCGGTGCAATGATCCTCCAGGCGCTCGCGTTCTACGTCTTCGCTATCGTGGCGGTGGCGTCGGGGATCATGGTGGTCACGGCGCGCAATCCCGTGCACTCGGTTCTGTTCCTCATCCTCGCCTTTTTCAACGCGGCGGGACTCTTCGTGCTGATGGGCGCCGAGTTTCTGGCGATGATCCTCGTCATCGTTTACGTCGGCGCGGTGGCGGTGCTGTTCCTGTTCGTGGTGATGATGCTCGACATCGATTTCGTCGAGCTGCGCCAGGGCTTCGTCAAATATTTGCCGGTCGGCGCGCTGATCGGGGTCGTTCTACTAGTAGAACTCTTCATCGTGGTCGGCGGCTGGGTCACGCTGCCCGAGACGAAAGCCGCGATCACCGAACCGGTGGCGCGCCTCGGCAGCCTCTCCAACACCGCGATGTTGGGACGCCTGCTCTACACGAAATACGTCTACCTGTTCCAAGCGGCGGGCTTGATCCTCTTGGTCGCGATGATCGGCGCGATCGTGCTGACCTTGCGCCACCGCGAAGGCGTGCGCCGGCAGAACGTCAACCGCCAGCTCCGGCGGAAGCGCGAGGAGTCGGTCGAGCTCGTCAAGGTCAAGCCGGGGGAGGGCGTCTAGTCATGTGGGAGATCGGGCTCGGACACTATCTCACGGTCGCCGCGATCCTGTTCACGATCGGCATCTTCGGCATCTTCCTGAACCGCAAGAACGTCATCGTCATCCTGATGTCGGTCGAGCTGATGCTGCTCGCGGTCAACATCAACCTGGTCGCGTTCTCCTGGGCGCTCAAAGACCTCGTCGGCCAGATCTTCACGATGTTCGTCTTGACCGTCGCGGCGGCCGAGGCCGCGATCGGACTCGCGATCCTCGTCGTCTACTTCCGCAATCGCGGCTCCATCGCGGTGGAAGACATCAACGTGATGAAGGGCTGAGCCCGCGATGTACACCGCCGCCGTCTTCCTGCCGCTTCTGGGCGCGATCGTCGCCGGGCTATTCGGGCGCGTGATCGGCGAGCGCCTGTCGCAGATCCTGACGACGGGCCTGCTGTTCCTGTCGGCGATCCTCGGCTGCATCATCCTTTGGCAGACGGTCTCGGCGCCGACTCCCACGGCGCACACGATCCGCATCTTCACCTGGATCGCCGCGGGCGAGCTGCAGATCCCGTGGGCGCTGCGCTTCGACACGCTCTCGGCGGTGATGGTGTTCGTCGTCACCTTCTGCTCGGCGTTCATCCACCTCTATTCCGTCGGCTACATGCACGGCGACCCCGGGGTGCCGCGCTTCTTCGCCTATCTGTCGCTGTTCACCTTCTCGATGCTGATGCTGGTGACGGCGGACAACTTCGTGCAGATGTTCTTCGGCTGGGAGGGCGTGGGCCTCTGCTCCTACTTCCTCATCGGCTACTACTACGACCGCGATTCGGCCAACGCCGCGGCGATCAAGGCCTTCGTCGTCAATCGCGTCGGCGACTACGGCTTTGCGCTCGGAATCTTCGCCGTGTTCATGCTGTTCGGCACGCTCGACTTCGGCACAGTGCTGCCGGCCGCCGAAGGGATTGCGGGCAAGAAAATCGCGTTTGCCGGCGCCAGCGTCGACGGCCAGTACGCGCTCACGATCACCTGCATTCTCCTGTTCATCGGCGCGATGGGAAAATCGGCGCAGTTTCTGCTGCACACCTGGCTGCCCGACGCGATGGAGGGCCCGACGCCGGTCTCGGCGCTGATCCACGCCGCGACGATGGTGACGGCGGGCGTGTTCATGGTCTGCCGTCTCTCGCCGATGTTCGAATACGCGCCCGACGCGCTGGCGCTGGTGACCGTGATCGGCGCGATCACCTGCTTCTTCGCGGCGACGATCGGCCTGGTGCAGAACGACATCAAGCGCGTGATCGCGTATTCGACCTGCTCGCAGCTCGGCTACATGTTCTTCGCCGCCGGGCTTTCGGCCTATCCGGCGGCAATGTTCCATCTGACGACGCACGCCTTCTTCAAGGCGCTCCTGTTCCTCGGCTCGGGCGCCGTGATCCACGGCATGCATCACGAGCAGGACATGCGGAAGATGGGCGGGCTCTGGAAGAAGATGATGCCCGTCGCGATCCTGATGTGGATCGGCAGCCTCGCGCTCGCGGGCATTCCATTCTTCGCCGGCTATTATTCCAAGGACATCATTCTAGAATCGGCGTTCGGCGCCGAAACCAATCTCGGCTATTTCGCGTTTTGGATGGGCATCGCCGCGGCGCTGATGACGGCGTACTATTCTTGGCGCCTGCTGTTCATGACCTTCCACATGCCGTTCCGCGGCGACCACCACGCCTACGACCACGTCGAGAAGACGCCGTGGACGATGCTGGTGCCGCTGATCGTGCTCGCCTTGGGCGCGGTCGCGGCCGGCTTCGTCGCCAACAAGTTCTTCGTCGGCGAGCATTGGCAGGGCTTCTGGGGCGCCTCGATCAAGATCCTGCCCGACCACAAATCGCTCGAGCACGCGCATCACTCGCCGCTCTGGGTCGGGCTGCTGCCGGCCGTCGTCGGCGTCGTCGGCATCGCGCTGGCCTGGTACGCCTACATGACGAGCTCTCGCCTGCCCGAGCGCCTGGTTTCGCAGCACGAGCCGCTTTATCGGTTCCTGCTGAAGAAGTGGTACTTCGACGAGCTCTATAACGCGATCTTCGTCCGGCCCGCCTTCTGGATCGGCCGCATGCTGTGGAAGGGCGGCGACGGCAAGGTCATCGACGGGCTCGGCCCCGACGGCGTCGCCGCCACCACGATCAAGGCCGCGCGCCGCGTGGCGGCGCTCCAGACCGGCTACGTCTATCACTACGCGTTCGCCATCCTCGTCGGCGTCGTCGTGTTCGTGACGCTGAAGCTCGTCGGCGTGCTGAGGTAGCAATGGCGAACTGGCCGCTCCTCACCGTCGTCACCTTCCTGCCGCTGGTGGGTGTACTCTTCATCCTCGCGCTGGTGCGCGGGGACGAGGAGGCGACCAACCGCAATGCGCGCTACATGGCGCTCTGGACGTCCCTGGCGACGTTCGCCGTCTCGCTGCTCATCTGGATCAACTTCGACA
>JBKOUH010000460.1:0-7811 GCA_046723285.1 Pseudomonadota bacterium | reverse complement strand
GTCTAGCGGCGCCGGAGGCACTCGTCATCCTGCCGCATCGAGCGCGGCCTCGATGCGCTTCAACGCCGCCACCAGCCGCCGGCGCTCCGCGGGCGCCAGCGCGCCGGCGATGATCCGCTCCTGGGCCTCGACCTTGGCGCGCATGCGGGCAAGAAACTGGCGCCCTTGCGGCGTCAGCGACAGCGACCAGGCGCGGGCATCGTCCGCGGCGCGCGTCCTCTGGACGAGCCCGCGCGCGGCGAGCGCCTCCATCGCCGGCGACAAGGTCGACTTGTCGAGGCCGAACAGCGCCGCGAGCCGGCGCTGGTTGATGCCGGGATTGGCCTCGATCGCCGCCAACTGGCTGAACTGCCCCGGCGTCAGCGCCAGCGCCCCGGCGCTCCGCTCGAGCTGCCGGAACGAGGCCGACTGCGCGCGCCGGAGCGCGTAGCCGACATAGCCCGGGAGCGGGCCCAATGCGCCGTCCGCCGATATTGCGCGACCGCGACGCGCGACCATCCCTTGACATCTCCGCATCGGAAACGAGATAGTTTTGTATACCATCTATTTTGCGCCGGGGCGAGGCTTTGCTAAGCTCGGCGGCGTCTCGAGGAGGATCCTTCCATGCCCGGCGGCATCTATCGCTGCGTCGTCGTTCCCCACGCCCCGCGCCTCGGCTTCCGCGACCAGGCCCCGCCCTTCGGCCTGCCGCTGATCGACGGCTGCATCGCGCTCGGCGAAGACGTGCGTCGCGACACGCCCAAACCCGACCTCATCGTCGTCAACTCCACCCACTTCGTCAGCACCTTCAACTGGCAGGCGCTGGTGCAGCCCGAGCACAAGGGCCACTGCGTCGCCGAAGAAGCACCCGACCTCATCGGCGGCGCGCCTTATCACTACAAGGGCGATCCCGTCTTCGCGCGCGCGATGAAGGACGAGATCAACGCGCTCGGCTACCCCTGCGTCGAGAACGCGAGCCCGCATTACAGCTGGGACTACGGCACCTGGGTTCCCGTGCATTACATGGACCCCAAGGCCGAAATTCCGGTCGTCAGCATCCCGACCGTGCTCTCGTCCGATCTCGACGAATGCTTCAAGGTCGGCGGCGCCATCCATCGCGCGGCGCAAAAAACGGGGAAGCGCGTGCTGTTCGCCGCCTCCTCCTCGTTCACGCACAAGCTCGTGCGCGGGCCGCATATCTGGCCGACGCCCGAGCGCATCGAGGCCGACCGCAAGTTCATCGATTTGCTGCTCGACGGCCGGATCGACGAGGCGTGGAAGAGCTTCCCGCACTACACGCAATTCGTCGTCGGCGAGATGGGCGGGCGCGTGATCGCTCTCTTCCTCGGCGCCACGCACGCCATGGGCGCCAAGAAGATCGAGGGCAAGACCTTCGGCACTTACGGCCAATCGTCCGGCAGCGGCAACCACAACGTCTCGCTGAAGATGGCCGCGTGACCGGCGCGATGGTCGCGGTCGATCTCACCGGCGCAATACCGAACAACGTCGGCCTCGACTCGCGGCCGGCGCTGGTGAAAACGCTCGCGCGCTTCAAGACCGGCTACATGAAATGGTGGCGCGAATGCGGACCGCAGGGCTTCGACGCCGCGCAATGCTATCTCCGCTTGCCCGTCGCTGCCGATCAGCGCGGTTGGGCGTCCTACGACTACGTCAAGCTTGAGGATTTCCGCTGGGGCGTGTTCCAATCCGAGCGCGTGCCGGACAAGCCCGCGCTGTTCGGCCGGCCCGCCGGGCGCCCGAAGCTCGACGCCGTGCCCGCCGAATTTCGCGGCACCGTCATCAAGCTGCTGACGACTCAGGGCGACACCGAGCCCGCCTCGGTCGAGCAGATCACCTATCTGGGGCGGATGGCGCCCTCGAACTACGACCTCCGCAACCTCTTCCAGATCAATTGCGAGGAGGGCCGGCATCTTTGGGCAATGGTGCATCTGCTCTGCGAGCATTTCGGCAAGGAGGGCGAGCGCGAGATCGACGGGCTGCTCGCGCGCCGCTCGGGCTCGGCCGAAAATCCGCGCATCCTCAATGCCTTCAATCATCCGATCGAGGAGTTTCTCTCGTTTCTCTTCTGGTCGACTCTCGCCGACCGCGACGGCAAGTATCAGCTGCTATCGATGAGCGAATCGGCGTTCGATCCGCTGGCGCGCACCAGCAAGTTCATGCTGTTCGAGGAGGCGCATCACATGTTCGTCGGCGACGACGGGCTGCGCCGGGTCATCCAGCGCACCGGCGAGCTCATGGTCGCCCACGACACCGACGACGTGGCGCCCCAGGGCGGGATCAATCTTTCCACGATCCAGCGCTATCTCAATTACTGGGCGCCGCCGGTGATCGACCTGTTCGGCAGCGAGATGTCGCAATGGTCGGAGGACCTCTTCGACGCCGGGCTGAAGGGCCGCGTTTACGAGGCCGAGCGCTATGCCGAGCATGTGCGCCTCGAGGACACGATCGAGATCGAGCGCGTCGCCGAAGGCGGCGTCGCCGAAGGCGGCGTGGCCAATGGCGGGCTCGCCGCCGCACAGGTGCCGATGCGCAAGGCCATCAACGAGGTGGCGCGCGAGACCTATCTTCGCGAGATCGACGGCGTCGTCGACCGCTGGAACCGCATGCTGGCGAAGATGGAGATCAAGTTCGCGTTCCGGCGCCCGAGCAAGCGCTTCAACCGCAAGATCGGCGCATACAAGGACTTCTTCTTCACGCCCGAAGGCGAGCGCGTGAGCCGCGAGACGTTCGAGGCCGGCCTCAGGCACTGGCTGCCGAGCGATGCCGAGAAAGCGCATGTCCGCGCCCTCATGCAGCCCGTCTACGCGCCCGGCAAGATCGCCGGCTGGATCGCGCCCCCCGCACGCGGCATCGACGGCAAGCCGTTAGAATACGAATACGTGCGATTGTAGTGCACGGCGCCACACAGTCGGCGGACGCTGCGCTTGGCGGCGATAGGGGTGATTTGCGGCCGATAATCGCCTAGCTGAGCGACTTCGCGCGCGATGTAGAGGGCAGGCCCAAGCCGCAAATGCCGCGCGCTGTGCGGGCGCTCGCGACGGGCATCCTGACCCAGACGAGCCGTTCGCTCAGCCGCTAGGCCGCGCGCCGCATCGCCTCGACTTCGCGCAGGAAGTCCAGCAGGACGCGGTTGAAATGGTTGATCTCTTCGATCTGCCCCATATGCGCGCTGTCTTCGAGGGTCATCAGGCGCGCGCCCTTGATCCGGCGCGCCATGTATGCGGCCCCTTCGTAACGCTGCTTGCGGTCGTGGCGCCCTTGCACGATGAGGTACGGGCACTTGAACAGCGCGAAGCGTTGCCGATGATCGATCTCGCGCATGCTCTTTGCGTAGGCCGTGATCACATACTGCGGCCAGGTCAGCGCCTGCTCCAAGATCGAGTGCTGCACGGCCGCGCTTTGCGGATGATGGAACAGCCATTGCTCCCCCATCTCCGCCAGGACTTCCGCATAAGGCACGCCGCGCGGGTCTTGCGGCCCGCTGCGCGCGAACATGAAGTCCATGAATGCCGCGGAAGTGCCGCCGACGATGCCGTCCCGCTCGCCCGTGAACCACGGCGCCGTGCTGACGAGCACCATGGCCTTCGCAAGTTCGGGCCGCGCCGCCGCGGCCAGCATGACGACATGGCTGCCGATGCCGTGCCCGACGAGCACGGCCGGGCCGATGCCGAGGCGCTCCACGAGGGCGCACAAATCGGCGGCAACGGCCTCGCCAGTGTATCCGCCGCGCGGTTTGTCGGACGCGCCGGTCCCGCGCCAGTCGTAGGTGACGGTTCGAAATTCGCCCGCGATGCCGGCGACCTGGGCTTCCCACATCTTGTGCGTGAGGTTTCCAGCTCCGGTGAACACCACTGCGGGACCAGCCCCGAAGTCTTCGTAGTACAGCCTTACGCCATCGCCGGTATCGAGATAGGGCATCGCTCTTCCTCCCCGTTCGCGGCGCCGCCAATTCCGCGCGGCGCGATCACCCGCGCTCGCGCCACGGGCGCTGCGGCCAAATCGGTTTGGCATTGGCAGCGGCCACCGGGACGACGATGACGTTCTTGCCGCCACGATTTTGGATGCCGGCGATACGGGTATCCGGGCATTGGCCCTTATCGTTGAAGCGCACGCCCGGGCCGATCGAGGTGTTGTCCTTGAGATCGGTCTTGCGCAGCGCCTCGATCAGCTTGGCCGGTTCGGTGCTGCCCGCACGCTTATAGGCGTCAAGGGCGATCAACACGGCCTCGAACGTCGCGGCGTGGCTGAGGTTGAGCAAGCGGTCCGGGAATCGCTTCAGGAAGGCCGCTTCCAGCGCCTTCGTCATCGGCTTGTTGGGATCGTACCAGGGGGCGAAGGTGATGATGTCGTCCGACAGCTTGCCGAGCGCCTGCATGAACGGAACTTGGAAGCTGCCGGGACCCGTGTTGAAGATCCCCATCGGCTCCCAGCGCTGCTTGACCATCTCCTGGATGATCAGAATCGAATCGTTGACGCGGCTGTTGAGCCACACCAACTCGGCATTGGTGGCCTTTGCCTTGCGCACTTCGGCCGAGAGATCGCGCGCCATCGGATCGTAGCCGATCGTTTCCACGATCGTGTAGGGCATGTTGTGCTGGGGCACGAGTTTCACGGTCAGATCCCGCTGCGGCGTGCCGAACGTGTCGTTCACGTGCAGCATC
Source organism: Pseudomonadota bacterium (assembly GCA_046723285.1). GTDB lineage: Bacteria > Pseudomonadota > Alphaproteobacteria > Bin65 > Bin65 > SBBV01. Next base: position 3,150 of record JBKOUH010000460.1, on the reverse strand, counting down.
ACCATGGTCTTGGGCGCCCGACCCGCGACCTTGAACAGCTCCTTTTGCAGCGCGAAAGCGTCGAGTGCGAACATCATGCCGGTCGGGAACGCACGGAACACCGTCTTGTAGCCCTGCTCGGTGATGGCGTCGGCCACGGCGATGTTGACCACGAAGGGAATGCCTTTCTGCTCGGCGACCTGCGCCACGGTCATCGTCGCGCCCGAGTCGAAGCATCCGCTCAGGACATGCGCGCCGGCTTCGATCAGCCGCTCGGCCTGGACGCGCGCGATCTGCGGGTTGTTCTCTGAATCGCCGAGCATCAACTCGGGCTCGGCATAGCCTTTGTCCTTGAGCACGTCATAGGCGACGTCGGCGCCGCGTTGCGCATCGATGCCGCCCTGCGCCTGGGCGCCGGTGCGCGGCATGATGATGCCGATCTTCAGCTTGCCGTTGGCGCTGTGTGCAAATCGAAGCGGCAGCGCCGCCGAAATCGCCGCGGCCGCTGTTCCGGCGAGCAGCGCTCGGCGCTGCGGCGATCTCGGGCGCGAAACTGGCTGTTTGCGTCGCATCAAATTTCCTCCCCTCGGTCAGTCCGACGTTCACATAAGCGCGCGAAACGATCTCGTGCCGCTCGGAGCTGCCCAATAGATAATTCAAATGCGTTTTTGAATTTTGTCAAGGAAGCCAAGACGTGGCGGCCGGGCATGTCCACTGTGTAGTCGCCGTAGACGATCGGCGCACAGCGCCGCGCCACTACACGATCGCCGCCGAGCGACCGATCGGCTCGAATCTTTGCCCGATGCGCGCGCGCTGCTCGCTTGTCAGGAACAGCCCGAGCTTCGTCCGCCGCCACAACACGTCTTCGGCCGTCGCCGCCCACTCGGTCTCGCGTAAGAAAGCGAGCTCACGCTCGTAGAGATCGGCGCCGAGGCATTCGCCGAGATCGGCCATCGCGCGCGCATCCTTCAGCATCTCTCGCGCGCGCGTGCCGTAGAGGCGTGCGTAACGCTGCGCGAGCTCGGGCGGCAAGAACGGGAATTCGGCGCCGAGCGCGCGCTGGAACGCGCCGAAATCCGCGCCCGGCATGTCGCCGCCGGGGAGCGGCGCGCCCGACGTCCATTTCTTGGGCTCGCGGCCCAGGCGCGGCAGGATTTTGCGCAGCGCGTGCTGGGCGAGCTTCCTATAGGTCGTGAGCTTGCCACCGTAGATCGTGAGCAGCGGCGCGGCGCCCTCGGGCGCGTCGATGTCGAACGCGTAGTCGCGCGTCATGGCCGAGGCGTTGATCGAGCCGTCGTCGTAGAGCGGGCGCACGCCGCTGTAGCTCCACTTGACGTCGGCCGGCGCGATCGGCCTGCGCAGGAAGCGGTTGGCGGCCATCAGCAGGTATTCGATCTCGCCCGGCGTGATCGCCACCGCCGCCGGATCGCCGGCATAGGGCGTGTCGGTCGTGCCGATGATCGTGAACGCATCGAGGAACGGGATCAGGAAGACAATGCGCTTGTCGGGGTTCTGCAGGATGTAGGCCTGGTCCCCTTCGTAGAGCCGCGGCACGACGATGTGGCTGCCCTGGACGAGCGCCAGGCGATAGCGCGTCGTAGCACCCTCGAGCCGGTCGAAGATCGCTGTGGCCCAGGGTCCGGTCGCGTTGACCATCGCGCGCGCATGCACGAGCGCGGTGCCGTCCGACCCGTCGAGCTTCGCCTCCCAGAGCCCCGCGGCGCGCTTGGCGCCGGCGAGGGCCGTGCGCACGCGGACGTCGGCGCCGCGCGCCTTGGCATCGAGCGCATTGGCGACGACGAGGCGCGCATCGTCGGCCCAGCAATCGGCATATTCGAAGCCGCGCACGAATTCCGGGCGCAGCACGGCGCCCTCCGGCGCCTTGCGCAAATCCACGCCGCGACTCGCCGGCAGACGCTCGCGGCCGCCGAGATGGTCGTAAAGGAAGAGGCCGAGCCGGATCATCCAGGCCGGGCGCTGCGTGGCATCGTGCGGCAGGATGAAGCGCAACGGGCGCACGAGATGCGGCGCTATGCGCAGCAGCACCTCGCGTTCGCGCAGCGCCTCGCGCACGAGGCGGAATTCGCGGTATTCGAGATAGCGCAGGCCGCCGTGAATGAGCTTGCTCGAGGCCGAGGAGGTGGCACCCGCGAGATCGCCCTTCTCGACGAGCAGCACCGAAAGGCCCTGCCCGGCCGCGTCGCGCGCGATGCCGGCGCCGTTGATGCCGCCGCCGACGATGAGAAGGTCGTAGACGCGATCCTGCATGGAGATTTCCCCTCGTCATGCATCCTAGCGGCGCGCGGCAGTTGGACAAGGCGGGCCGGGACGGCATAGTTGGCCGATGCCCATCCTCCTCGCCATCGACCAGGGAACCACGAGCACGCGCGCGATGGCCTTCGGCCACGACGGCGCGCCGCTGGCCGAGGCGCAGCAGGAGTTCCGCCAGCACTATCCGCGCGACGGCTGGGTCGAACACGACCCCGAGGAGATCTGGGCCAAGACGCTCGCCGTCACGCGCGAAGTGCTCGGCCGCCTGCCCGAGACGCCGGCCGCGATCGGCATCACCAATCAGCGCGAGACGGCGGTGCTGTGGGACCGCAAGAGCGGGAAGCCCGTCTACAACGCTATCGTGTGGCAAGACCGGCGCGGCGCCGAGCATTGCCGCCGGCTCATCGCGGCCGGCCACGACGCGCTGATCCGTGCCACGACCGGCCTCGTCGTCGATTCCTATTTCTCCGCGACCAAGCTCGCCTGGCTGCTCGAGAACGTGCCCGGCGCCAGAGAGCGCGCCAAGCGCGGCGAGCTCGCGTTCGGCACGATCGACACGTTTCTGCTCTGGCGCCTCACCGGCGGAAAGGCCCACGCCACCGATGCCAGCAACGCCTCGCGCACAATGCTGTTCGATATCGCGCGCCAGGCGTGGAGCGACGAGCTTCTGGCGCTGTTCGAGATCCCGCGCGCTGTGCTGCCCGAGGTGCGCGACAGTGCCGGCATGTTCGGCGTCGCGGATGCGGCGCTGCTCGGCGCGGCCCTCCCCATCGCCGGCATGGCCGGCGATCAGCAGGCGGCCACCTTCGGCCAAGCCTGCTTCAAGCCCGGCGCGATCAAGAGCACCTACGGCACCGGCGCGTTCATCGTGATGAACGCCGGCGAGCGCGTGCCCGCGCC
>JBKOUH010000088.1:0-6428 GCA_046723285.1 Pseudomonadota bacterium | reverse complement strand
GGATAGACCTGGCCTTCGAAACCGTGCTCGCGGAGCAGATGCAGCGGGCGCCCGCGCGGCTCGCCGGCCTCGTTCCCGGCGCCGACGATCGCGACCGACTTCGGGCGCAGCAGCGCCTCGGCGAGATCCGGCCGGGCGACGACGACCGCGAGCCGCGCTTCGACCGCACGCACCGCCTCCTCGGCGGGCGCGGGCGCGGTCACGGTCGCGGCTTCATCGCTGCGCATTGCCGTGCTGGTCCCGACTCCCCAGGGATTCCGCTTTTACTGCGGTTCGTCGCGTCGATCCAAGTCCTTCATTCGAAAGGATATGTATTGACAAGTGCCGAACGCCCTGGGCCCGGCGATTGGCTTGGTTGAACTTGTCATTTGCGCGTCGACCAGTCGACGAGTGTCGCGACGAGCCGCTCCAGCACGCCGGTGAGCGGCGCCGCCCGGGTCGGCTCGTAGCGCTCGGGCGCGCGTTCGTCGAGATAGGCGCTCATCGCCATCTCGAGCTGCAGCGCATGAACTTGCTCGGCCGGGCGGCCATACTGGCGCGTGATGTAACCGCCCTTGAACCTTCCATTGACCACATGGGTGAAGCCGCTCGCGCCGGCGAGCACCGATGCCGCAGCGGCTTGCAGCGAAGCGGTGCAACTGCGGCCATCGGCGGTGCCGAGATTGAAGTCCGGCAGCTTGCCGGCGAAGAAGCGCGGCACCTCGGAGAAGATCGAGTGGCCGTCGAGCAGGATGCAAAAGCCGTGGCGCGCCTTCACCGCGGCGATCTCGGCGGCAAGAGCGGCATGATAGGGTCGCCAATAGGTCGCGACACGTCGCAGCACCTCGGCCGGGTCGGGCGCGCGGCCGGGCAGCCAAATCTCGGCATCGTGGAACGTGCGCAGCGGGCAGACTTCGGTGTTGTCGGCACCGGGATAGAGCGGCTTGCCATCGGGGTCGCGATTGAGGTCGGCGACGTAACGAGAATGCGTCGCGTGGAAGAGCCCCACGCCGAGCCGCGGCGCGAAGCTGTAGAGCTTTTCGACATGCCAATCCGTGTCGAGCAGGCGCCGGCCCTCCGGCGTCATGTCGCGCGCGATCTCGGGCGACACGTAGGTGCCGCAATGGGGAATGTCGATCAGAACCGGCGTCGTGCCGGGATGGCGCTGCCAAAGATCCATGCGATCAGCCCCGGTCTTTTCCGTCTTTGACGACCTGATGGCGCGGGTTGGCGCCCATCCAATAGGCGAGATCGGCTGGCCGCTCGATGTCCCAGAGCACGAAATCGGCGCGGTAGCCGGGCGCCAACAGGCCGCGATCCTTGCCGAGGCCCAGCGCCTGCGCGCCCGCGCGCGTGACGCCCGCCAGCGCTTCCTCGGGCGTCAGGCGGAACAGCGTGCACGCCATGTTCAACATCAGCAGCAGCGACAGCGTCGGCGACGAGCCGGGGTTCACGTCGCTCGCGAGCGCGATCGGAACCTTGTGCCGCCGCAAGGCTTCGATGGGCGGCAGCTTCGTCTCGCGCAGGAAATAGAATGCGCCGGGCAGCAGCACGGCCGCGGTACCGGCCTTCGCCATCGCCGCAACGCCCTCCTCCGCGCTGTATTCGAGATGGTCGGCCGAAAGCGCGCGATATTTGGCCGCGAGCGCCGCGCCGCCGAGGTCGGACAGCTGATCGGCGTGGAGCTTCACCGGCAGGCCGTGCCGCTGTGCGCTCGCGAAAACGGTCTCGGTCTCGGCCGGCGTGAACGCGATCTTTTCGCAGAACGCGTCGACGGCATCGGCGGCGCGCTCGCGTGCCGCGCGCGGGATCATCTCGTCCGAGACCAGCGCCACGTAGTCCGCTTGGCGCCCCTCATATTCGGGCGGCACGGCGTGGGCGCCGAGCAAGGTCGCTCGTACATCGACGCGGCGCGCCTGCGCGAGGCGCCGCGCCGCGCGCAATTGCTTCAGCTCGTCTTCGACCGTGAGGCCGTAGCCGGATTTGATCTCGATCGTGGTGACGCCCTCGGCGAGCAGGCGGTCGAGCCGCGGCAGCGCTGCGGCCACGAGCTGGTCCTCGCTGGCGGCGCGCGTGGCGGCGACGGTCGAGCGGATGCCGCCGCCGGCGCGCGCGATCTCCTCGTAGCTAGCGCCGCCCAGCCGCTTCTCGAATTCGTCAGCGCGATCGCCGCCGAAGACAAGGTGCGTGTGGCAGTCGATGAGGCCGGGCGTGATCCAGCGGCCGCCGGCATCGATCACCTCATGCGCGAACTTCCCCGGATCGGCTTTGATCTCGGCCGCAACGCCGGCGAACGCGATGCGCTCGCCCTCGACGCCGATGGCGCCATCCGCGATGGCACCGTAGCCCCAAAAGCCCGGCCGCATAGTCGCGAGGCGCGCATTGATCCAGAGCCGGTCCCATTTCGCCATGACGCTTTCCGCCGAACGCTGCTCCGCCTAATCTAGCGCGAGTCCGCGCCGCCGAAAGCCGCTCATGCCCGCTCTCTTCGCCGAGACAGCCCTGCTGCCCGATGGCTGGGCCGAGCGCGTGCGCATCGATTGGGATGCCGCCGGCGCCATTACTATGGTCACGGCCGGCAATTCGGCCGGCAGCGCCGAGCGCGCCGACGCGCTTGTGCCTGGCATGGCCAACCTCCATTGCCACGCGTTCCAGCGCGCGATGGCGGGCTTGACCCAGCGCGCCGGCCCCGAGGGCGACGATTTCTGGAGCTGGCGCGAGGTGATGTACCGCTTCCTCGCCAAGCTCGAGCCTGACCAGATCACGGCGATCGCCGCGCAGCTCTATGTCGAGTTCTTGAAATCCGGCTACACCGCGGTTGCCGAGTTTCACTATCTCCATAATGATCCCGCCGGCCAGCCTTATGCCGACCGCGCCGAGCTTGCGAACCAGATCGCTTTGGCCGCAGGGGCGACGGGAATCCGGCTCACCTTGCTGCCCGTACTCTATCAAACCGGAAATTTTGGCGGCGTGCCCCCGAGCGAGGGCCAGCGGCGCTTCTTGATGAAGACCGACGCCTTCAACGCGCTGGTCGAGAGCCTGCACAAATCGCTGCGCGGCAGCCGCGTCATCCGCATCGGCATCGCGCCGCACAGCCTGCGCGCGGTGCCGCCCGCCGCGCTAAGCGAGGCGAAAACGGCGCTCGATCGCCTCGACGCCAGCGCGCCGATCCATATCCACGCCGCCGAGCAGACCAAGGAAGTCGACGACTGCCTTGCGTGGAGCAAGAAACGCCCGGTCGAATGGCTGCTCGACGAGATGCGGCCCGACAAACGCTGGACACTCATCCATTGCACGCACATGACCGCCGACGAGACGCGCCGCCTCGCGGCGAGTGGCGCCACCGCCGGCCTCTGCCCCACCACCGAGGCCGATCTCGGCGACGGCCTGTTCCCGCTCGTCGACTACCTCGCGGCCAACGGGAAATTCGGCGTCGGCAGCGACAGCAATGTCGGCGTGGTGCCGGCCGAGGAGCTGCGCTGGCTCGAATACGGGCACCGCCTCGCGCGCCGCAGGCGCAACCTCGCGCCGGCGGAGAGAGGCCAGTCGATCGGCGCCAAGCTCTGGCGCGCGGCGCTTGCCGGCGGCGCCCAGGCGCTGGCGCAGCCCGTTGGCGCGATCGCGCCCGGGTGCCGCGCCGATTTCCTGGCGCTCGACCGCAACCATCCGAGCCTCGCCGGTCAGCGCGGCGACGGCCTGCTCGACGCGCTGGTCTTCGCCGGCGGCAGCGTCGCGATCCGCCACGTGATGGTCGGCGGGCGCTGGGTGATCCGCGACGGCCACCACCCTGCCGAGGAGCGAATCGCCGAAAACTATCGCGCCGCGCTCCGGCGCTTGGCCTGACGCCGCTTCATCTGGGCATGGAATTCGGCGACCTCGGCCAGCAGCCATTCGCGGAACGCGGCGACCTTCGTGCGCTCCGCCGTCGCCGGCGGAAAGACGAGGTAATAGCTCTTGTCGTTCTGGCCCACGATCGGAAACGGCTGGATGAGACGGCCCGCCTCGATTTCGTCAGCGAAGAATTCGGGATGCACCAGCGCCACGCCGAGCCCGGCCTCGGCCGCCTGCGCCGCGAGCTGGCTTGAATCGAACGTTGGCCCGCGCGCGCTTATCGGCGGATGCACGCCAGCGGCGGCGAACCAGTTCTCCCACTCGAAATAGGGGATGTCGCGCAGCAGCGTGTATTGGAGCAGGTCCTGCGGCGCCTTGAGCGGCGGACCCTTGGCCAAGAGCTTCGGCGAAATGAGGGGCGTGAAGCGGTCGTCGAAGAGCTTGATCGCGGTGAGGCCCGGCCAGCGTCCGCTGCCGTGGCGGATCGCGACGTCGACATCGTCGCGCGTGAAGTCGACGAGGCGCTGCGAACCCTCGAGGCGTACGTCGATCTTGGGATGGCGCGCCTGGAACTTCGGCAAGCGCGGCGCAAGCCAGCGATAGGCGAGCGTGAAGATGGCGCTGACCGTGAGCGTGCCGCTGTCGCCGCTCGCCTTCAAGCGCTCGACGGCGCCGGCGAGCCTGTCGAACGCGCCCGCCACTTCGGGCAATAGGTCCCGCCCCGCTTCGGTCAGCTGCAGCTTGCGCGTCAGGCGCCGGAACAGCGGCGCGCCGAGATCCTCCTCGAGCCGCTTGATCTGATGGCTGATCGCGGTCGGCGTGACCGATAGCTCGGCGGCGGCGCGCTGGAAGCTCAAATGGCGGCCGGCGGCGGCGAAGGCGCGGAGCGCGGAGAGCGGCGGGAGACGTTGCGGCATCGCGACTTTATAGCTGATTTTTCCTCAGCCGTCACTTGTCAAAGCATCGTTTGTCCCGGCGCGCCGACCCCATTATTTCAAGCGTCAACGCAACAAGCGGATGGAACAGTCCTCCGACGTTCTCCATCCTACAGATGATAGAAATTGGAACTTGTACCATGACAACCCGCTCCGACTGCATGGATTGCCCGCCCGCCGCCCGGATCGCGGCACCCAGCCGCTTCGCTGGGTTCTTCACCGGCCTCCTCACCCGCTTCGCCGAGTGGCAGGAGCGCCACGAGCAGCGCGCGCACCTCGCCGGCATGGACGAGCGCATGCTGAAGGATATCGGCGTCAGCCATGTCGATGCCGCGCGCGAGTCGGGCAAGCCTTTTTGGCAGGCTTAGTCTCGTCTAGTCTCGGCCGGGGCTTCGACCGAGGCATTGCGGCGACATGGTGATTTCCGATCTACCGTTCGGCACGACCGATTGGGCGAAGGTTCCGGCGACGCTGCACCAAGGCGAAACCGGCGAAGCGCTCTGGCGCACACGCCAGTTCGGCGATGTGCGCGTGCGCATGGTGGACTACAGCCCCGGCTACAAGGCGGACCACTGGTGCCAGAAGGGCCATTTCCTGCTCGTGCTCGAGGGCGAGCTTCAGACCGAACTCGCCGACGGCCGCACCTTCACGATGAAGCCGGGCGTGAGCTACCAGGTCGCCGACGGCGGCGAGCCGCACCGTTCGTCGACCGCCGTGGGCGCGAAGCTCTTCATCGTCGATTAGAGCCGCGCTTCATGCGCTTGCGCATCATGCGCGTCCATGCCTCGTCCTCGCGCGAGGGCCGCTCGTCCACGTAGACGCCGGTGTCGAGGATGATCGCCTGGTATTCGCGATAGGTCATGCCGAGGGCTTCGGCGCGCGCCAGCCGGCGCAGCGCAATCTCGCGCGGCGGCGTCTTCCACGCCTTCTTGTAGGCGCGGCGCCAGCAGTAATAATTCCACTCGCCAATCCACGGATCGTCGAGCGGCGGCCCGCCATTGTGGCCGATGCTGGCTGCTGCGGCCGTCGCGGAACCGTGTCTTGCATCGTCCAAGGGCATGGCCATGCTTCCTTGGGCCAATTCGTTGCATATTTCGTGCCGAGGCAAGTGGGTTCGCACACGGAAACGACGTCTTGTCCCAAGACAAGCAGATGAGATTTTTGGTTTCGCGCCGGCGGCTCGGGCTGATTCTCGGCGCGGCGTGCTTGACGCGGACAGTCTCGACCGAAGCCGCGCCGGCACCTGCGGATCTCCCCGGCTGGGGCGCCACGCGCTGGGGCATGAGCAGCGAGGAGCTGGCGCAAATCCTCGGCCCCGCACGCGTCCGCCTCACGACGCCGCTCGAATACGGCGCCCTCATCGTGCGCGATACGCTGCCCGGACAGCGCCTCGCCGGCCGGCCGTTCGTGTTCCTCTTTCAGCTCGATCGCGCGGCCGAACGCCTCGCGCAAGTGCTGCTGCGCTATCGCGGCGACTTCCCGATGTTGAGCGACTTCGTCGCCGTGCGCGATCTGCTCGCCAAGGACTTGGGCGCGCCACAGGAGCGCGCGGAGACCGACTATCGCGGCAGCTTCCCCTCGTTCTGGATCGAGGCCGCCTGGCACTTCCCAACGACCGACGTCGTGATGTCGCTAGTCGATCAGAACGCCGACCCCTACAGCGGCCAGCGCAAGACGCTGATC
>JBKOUH010000009.1:0-2132 GCA_046723285.1 Pseudomonadota bacterium | reverse complement strand
GCATCGCTCGACCTCTCCTTGGTGATCGTCCTGATTCGGGTCCTAGGCCCTTCCGTCTCTGGCCTATAGGGCGATTCGGTGCGCGACCGATATCGGTCTTCGGCAAAACCGGCCGTGCGTTCGAGTTACGGCCAAGCTCGTTTGAGAGGCTGCGGCCGATCGCGATGCTACCGTCCCAGGGGCGCAGCGTTACTTCCAGATCGGCTTGCCTGAGCCCGGCAGGCCCAGCCGCGGCCACTTCTCGGTGACCGTGCGAACCACGTCGTCGCTCATGCGGATCTTGCGGCCCCATTCGCGGTTGACTTCGCCCGGCCATTTGTCGGTGGCGTCGAGGCCGATCTTGGCCCCCAGGCCCGAGACGGGCGAGGCGAAGTCGAGATAGTCGATCGGCGTGTTCTCGACGATGGTGAGGTCGCGCGCCGGGTCCATGCGTGTCGCGAGCGCCCAGATCACGTCCTTCCAACTGCGCGCATCGATGTCGTCGTCCACGACGATGACCCACTTCGTGTACATGAACTGGCGCAGATACGACCACATGCCGAACATGATGCGCTTGGCGTGGCCGGGATAGGCCTTCTTCATCGAGACCACGGCAACGCGATAGGAGCAGCCCTCGGGCGGCAGCCAGAAATCGACGATCTCGGGGAATTGCTGGCGCAGCAGCGGAATGAAAACTTCGTTCAACGCCTCGCCGAGGATCGAGGGCTCGTCGGGCGGGCGGCCGGTGAAGGTCGAGAGATAGATCGGCTGGCGCCGCATCGTGATGGCGGAGAGGCGGAAGACCGGAAAGCGCTCGACCGCGTTGTAATAGCCGGTGTGGTCGCCATAGGGGCCCTCGTCGCCGAATTCGTCGAGCGAGACATGGCCTTCGAGCACGATCTCGGCCTCGGCCGGCACTTTCAGCGGTACCGAGACGCAATCGACGAGCTCCGCCTTCTTGCCGCGCAAGAGGCCGGCGAATTGGTATTCGCTCATCGTGTCGGGCACCGGCGTCACCGCGGCGAGGATCGTGGCGGGATCGCAGCCGATGATGGCGGCGGCCGGCAGCGGTGCCGGCTTCGCTTCGCCGCCATGCTCGGATTTCCAACGCGCGTGATGCTGCGCACCACCGCGGTGGCGCAGCCAGCGCATCAAGGTCGTGTCCTTGCCGGTCACCTGCAGGCGATAGATGCCGAGATTGAAATCGTCGGCGCGGTCTTCGCGCGGCTTCGGCCCTTGCGTTACGACGAGCGGCCAGGTGATGAGCGGCGCCGGCTCTGCCGGCCAGCAGGTTTGGATCGGCAGCAGGCCGAGATCGATATCGGCGCCCTTCAGCACGACTTCCTGGCACGGCGCGCGCGACACGGTCTTGGGCTTCATGGCGAGCACGGTCTTCAGGAGCGAGGGGCCCATTTGCAGCGCCGCGCCGAGCGAGGCCGGCGGCTCGGGCTGGCGGAGGAACGCGAGCGTCTCGCCGAGCTGGCGCAGCTCGTCGGGCTTCTTCCCCATGCCGCGCGCCACGCGCGCCACCGTGCCGAACAGATTCACCAGCACGGGAATCGGCGAGCGCGCACCGTCCGCGCGCACGACATTCTCGAACAGCACCGCCGGCCCCCGCTCGGCCAGGAGCCGCGTCTGGATCTCGGTCATCTCGAGATGCGGCGACACCGGCGCCGCCACGCGCACGAGCTCGCCGGCGCGCTCGAGATCGTCGATGAAATCGCGGAGGGAGGCGTAGGGCATGGCGCCTATCGGGGACTGGCGCCGCAGTGTTAGCATTCCGCCGCGCATTCCGGCAGGGGAGCCCGCGCCATGAAGATCGCCGCGTTCATCTTCGACAAGATCACGGTCCTCGACATCGTGGGGCCGGTCGAGGCGCTGAGCTGGGTCCCCGGCGCCGAGATCGTCTGGGTCGGCAAGGAAAAGGGACCGATCCGCGCGGCGCCGACCGGCCTAAGTTTGACCGTCGAGCACACGCTCGACGAGGTGAGCGAGGCCGATATCCTCATCGTCCCCGGAGGCCCCGGCGTGCGGCTGCTGCTCAAGGACGAGAAGGTGCTCGATTGGGTGCGCAAGATGCACGCGCGCACGCGCTGGACGACCTCGGTCTGCACCGGCTCGCTGCTGTTGGGCGCGGCCGGCCTCCTGAAGGG
>JBKOUH010000535.1:0-5651 GCA_046723285.1 Pseudomonadota bacterium | reverse complement strand
CTCGCCATCCCCGCCCGCCTCACCGTCATCGATGCGCCGGCGCTGGCCCGGCTCCAGGCCGAGGCGCGCACGCTCGGGCGCGAAGGGCTGATGCTGAAGCGGCGCGACAGCGTCTACACGGCCGGACGCGTCAAAGGCCTCTGGTACAAGTGGAAGCGCGATCCCCACATCGCCGACGCCGTGCTGATGTATGCGCAGCGCGGCCACGGCAAGCGCTCGTCGTTCTACTCCGACTATACGTTCGGCGTCTGGCGCGGCGAGGAGCTGGTGCCAGTGGGGAAAGCCTATTTCGGCTTCACCGACGAGGAGCTAAAGCAGCTCGACAAATGGGTGCGCGACCATACGGTCCAGCGTTTCGGCCCGGTGCGCGAGGTGGAGAAGCGCCTCGTGTTCGAAGTGGCGTTCGACAGCATCCACTCCTCGACGCGGCACAAATCCGGCCTCGCCATGCGCTTCCCGCGCATTTCGCGCATCCGCTGGGACAAGCCCGCCGCCGAAGCCGACCGGTTGGAGACCCTGGCCAAGCTCGTCGAGGCGCGGCCGGAGGCGTCCACAAGCGAGCCGGGACTGTTGGCGCGCACTCAATCCTGATTGTCGTCCCAGGCGCGCTTCGGCTGTAACCTCGGCCACTTGGCCGAGCGTCGCTAACCATTCGCCACAATTCGCCTCGTATAATGAGGAGACGAACGAGCAAGGGGACTTTCCAAGGTGCGAAATTTCCGTGTGCCGGCGGTAGCGCTGGCGTTCGCGTGTGTGCTTGCAGCATCCGCCCGTAGCGAAACGCGCAACGGCTGGAGCGTGGCGGCGACGCCGGCGTCCGGGGCCGCGCGTTCGATCGGCTTCTACGCCAATGGCTGCATCCGCGGCGCGGTGGCGCTGGCACTCGAAGGCCCGGGCTGGCGCGTGCTGCGCCCGCAGCGCAACCGCTTCTGGGGCCACCCCGACATGGTCGCGACCTTGCGCGAGCTTGCGCGCCGCGTGCGCGCCGTGACAGGCAAGGCCATGCTCGTGGCCGACATCGCGCAGCCGCGCGGCGGGCCGGCCAGCGGCCATGCCAGCCACCAGATCGGCCTCGACGCCGATGTCCGCTTCCAGTTGGTGCCCGACCGTGCGCTCGATCCGGCGCTGCGCGAGTCGGGCGCCGAGCTCTCGATGCTGGCCGAGGGGGCCAAGGACCTCGATCGCAGCCGCTGGACCGCCGATCAGGTGGCGCTGCTGCGCACCGCCGCCGAGCTCGCGAGCGTCGACCGCATCTTCGTCAACCCCGTGATCAAGCGCGAGATCTGCCGAACCGCCACCGGCGACCGGCGCTGGCTCGCGAAGCTCATTCCCTGGTACGGCCACGACGACCACATGCATGTGCGCGTGCGCTGCCCGGCCGACAGCCCGGATTGCCGGCGCCAGGATCCGCTCTCGGCCGACGACGGCTGCGGCGCGGCGCTCGCCTGGTGGTTCACCAGCGAGCCGTTCCGCCGCCACATCACGGCGCCGGCGAAGCCGCCCGTGCCGCCCTCCGCCTGCCGCGCGCTCTGGCAGCACTGAGCGCGCGAAACGAGTCCCGCAACAAATTCGGCCGCGCTCCGTTGCCTTGCCGCAAAAACACGATAGATAGGGCGGACCCCGGCAGCGACAGCGGAGCGCCCTCGCCCTCATGCACGGATCCGAGCTTCTTTTCGAGGGCGTGATCATCCTCGTGGCCGCGGTCGCGGTCGTCTATCTCTTCCAGCGCATCAAGGCCGGGCCGGTGCTCGGCTATCTCGCGGGCGGCCTCCTGATCGGCCCGCACGCGTTCCGCCTCGTCGTCCATATCGAGGCGATCCAGACGCTGGCGGAATTCGGCGTCGTGTTCCTGCTGTTCATCGTCGGGCTCGAGCTCTCGTTCCGGCGCCTCGCCAGCATGCGCACCGAGGTGTTCGGCCTCGGCTCGGCGCAGGTGCTGCTGACGGCGGCGCTCATCGGCGCGGCGATTGCGGTGATCGGCGTGAGCTGGCAGGCCGCGCTTGTGATCGGCTTCGGCGTGGCGCTCTCCTCGACGGCCGTCGTGCTGCAGATCCTCTCGGAGCGCGGCGAGCTTTCGGGCCGGCTCGGGCGCATCTCGTTCTCGATCCTGCTGCTGCAGGATCTCGCGATCATCCCGCTGCTGGCGGTCGTGCCGCTCCTGGGCCACGGCGGCCAGGGCGCCACCGATTTGCGCGAGGTCGCGATCGCGGTCGGCAAGGCGGTGGCGGCCCTCGCCGTCATCCTCGTCGTCGGGCGTTATCTCCTGACGCCGCTGTTCCGTGCCGTGGCCGGCATGCATCGCGAGGAGCTGTTCTTCGCGATCACGCTCCTGGCCGTGCTCGGCACCGCGACCGCGACGCAGGCGGTCGGCCTCTCGCTCACGCTCGGCGCGTTTCTCGCCGGGCTCATGCTCGCCGAGACCGAGTTCCGCCATCAGATCGAGGTGACGATCCGCCCGTTCCAGGGCTTGCTGCTCGGACTCTTCTTCATGTCGATAGGCATGACCGTCGATCTCGGCTTCGCCGTGGCGCATTGGTGGCAGGTGCTGCTGCTGCTGGCGGGCCTCGTCGCGATCAAGACCGCGGTGATCGCCGGGCTCTGCTTCGCGATCAAGATTCCGGCGGCGGTGGCGCTGCGCACCGGCCTCGTGCTGGCGCAGGCGAGCGAGTTCGCGTTCGTGCTGATCGCGATCGCCGCGCGCGAGAAGATCGTGCCGGTCGAGGTGCAGCAGATGGTGCTGGCGGTGGCGAGCCTCTCGATGGCCGCGACGCCGCTGCTCGCGGTCCTCGGCCTCTGGCTCGCCGGGCGCATCGAGCGCGTGACGCGCATCGGCCTCGCGGCGCTCGAGCAGGAGAACATCGATCTCCAGAAGCACGTCGTGCTCGCCGGCTACGGGCGCTTCGGGCAGATGATCGCGCGCCTGCTCGACGCCAACCGAATCCCTTACGTGGCGCTCGACATGGACGCGCAGCAGGTGGCCGACTTCAAGGCCAAGGGCGTGCCGATCCATTTCGGCGACGCGACGCGGCCCGAGATTCTCTGGGGCGTCGGAATCGACCGCGCCAACGCCATCGTGCTGACGACCGCGCGCGACCCCGCCGGCGAGACGCGGCTCGTGAGCCTGCTGCGCCGGCGCCTGCCCGAGTTGAAGATCGTTGCGCGCGCCCGCGACGCGCAACACGCGTCGGCGCTCATCGCCGCCGGCGCTACCGCCGCGGTGCCCGACGCGCTGGCCTCGAGCCTACACTTGGCGCAATCGGTGATCAGGAGCTTCGGCTTGCCCGACGTGGATTTAAACCAGCTGTTGACCGAGTACGGCCACAAGGAAGCGGCGTAGCCCGCCGCCCGCTGCCCTACTTCTTCTCGTCCTTCTTCGGCTCAAAGGCGAGCGAAGCGGAGTTCATGCAATAGCGCTGGCCGGTGGGCTTGGGACCGTCGGGGAAGACGTGACCCAAATGCGCATCGCAGCGCGCGCACAACACTTCGGTGCGCCGCATGAAGAGGCTGCGATCCTCCTTGAGCGCAACGGCTTCTTCCGCCACCGGCGCCCAGAAGCTCGGCCAGCCCGTGCCGGAATCGTATTTCGTCGACGCTTCGAACAGCGGCGTGCCGCAGCAGATGCAGCGATAGAGGCCCGGCTCCTTGTTGTTCCAATGCTGGCCGGTGAACGCCCGCTCGGTGCCGTGCTTGCGCGCGACGTAATATTGTTCGGGCGTCAGCTGTTTTTTCCACTCGGCATCGCTCTTCACGATCTTGTCATTGCCGGTCTTGGGGCTCGCGTCGTTCATAAGTGGCCTCCGAAGGGTGCATGCGCCCCCAGCGCACAATGTGGTAAGATAGTCGAACTGGGCGACGCAAGTAGCGCCGCGCCTTCACTTCCGCGTCAATTCGGAGCGAGGTGCGCCAATGATCGTTTCCCAAATTCTACGCGACAAGGGCACGGCTGTCTTGACCATCGCGCCGGAAGCGAGCGCGGTCGAGGCTGCGCGCGTGATGAACGAGCGGCGCGTCGGCGCGCTCGTCGTGCGCCGCGGCCACGGCAAGCTCGACGGCATCATCTCCGAGCGCGATATCGTGTCGGCCTTGGCCGAGCACGGTCCCGAAGCGACCGAGCGGCCGGTGCGCGCGCTGATGACGCCGGCCGAGCGCCTCATCACGTGCAGCCCCACCGACACGGTCGACCGCATCACCGCGGTGATGACCGACCGGCGCGTGCGGCACCTGCCGGTGCTCGAGGGCGGCCGTCTCGCCGGCATCATCTCGATCGGCGACGTCGTCAAAGCCCGCCTGCGCGAGACACTCGCGGAGGTTGAGGCGATGACGGCGTATGTCCGCGGCTGAGGCGGCGGCCGGAGCGGCGCTCCGCGGCTGAGCGCGGGGCGGAATATCCGACGGCGGGCGAAGGCTTCTTCGCCCGTTCTATGTAGAATCACGTATAAGGCGGTGCGCCGCGCGAGCTATTTCGCGAGGACGAGGTTTTCCGCCTTCTTGCCCTTGCGGTCGTCCACAACGTCGAACGTCACGCGCTGGCCCTCGGAGAGGGCCTGCAGCCCGGCACGTTGAACCGCGGTGACATGCACGAAGACGTCCTTGCCGCCGCCGTCAGGCGCGATGAAGCCAAAGCCCTTCGTGGCGTTGAACCACTTGACCGTACCCGTCGCCATTTAGTCGCCGTCCTTCTTCGCTCGGCCCCTCACAAGACAACCGCGCGGCGGCCGAAAACGCCACGCGGGAGCAATCCATAATGTACCATTTTGGCGGGGCCGGTGTTACGGTTTTTCGGATCGGCGCAACCATACGGGGCGGAATGCGTAGAGATGCGGATTGACGAGGCGCCGCGATCGTCATCCGCGCGCGCCGTGTGCGACTGCACAATTCGCGCCTGCCGACCGCGCAACGCCGCCGCAGCGGCGGCAGCCTGCGGTTGAGAAATTTCTTGCCGGAGCGGTTTGGGGGCGTGGCGCGGAGCCGCCGTTTCCGCGGACGTGCAAGACAAGGGCATCACCCCCTGATCGGCCTCCTCCCGCCCCGGCTCCGTCCGCCGCCGCGGCTGCCGCGGTCGCGCATCGCTTTCTTCCGCTGCTGCGCGGCGCGGTAGGGGGCGCCGGGCTCTTCCAGCAGGAAGCGCGCGCGTTCGAGCTTCTGCTTGTCGGCGGTGCCCGAGGAGATGCCGAGATCGTCGACCTCGAGGCGGCGGATTTCGTCGCGCAGGCGCGCGGCCTCTTCGAATTCGAGATTGGCCGCGTGGTCCTTCATGCGCTGCTCGAGCTCGGCGAGATAGCTCTTGAGATTGTGGCCGAGCAGATGCGGCTTCTCGGGATCGCCGGTGCCGACCGTCACGTGATCGCTCTCGTAGACGCTCTGCATGATGTCGGCGATGCCCTTCTTGACCGATTCGGGCGTGATGCCGTGCGCGACGTTGTATTCCTGCTGCTTCTCGCGCCGGCGGTTGGTTTCGGCGATGGCCGATTTCATGCTCTCGGTCATGTTTTCCGCGTAGAGAATTGCCTTGCCTTCGACGTTGCGCGCGGCGCGGCCCATGGTCTGGATCAGCGAGGTGCGCGAGCGGAGATAGCCTTCCTTGTCGGCGTCGAGCACGGCGACCATTGAGCATTCGGGAATGTCGAGGCCCTCGCGCAGGAGGTTGATGC